>DATDCP010000179.1:0-14581 GCA_036524255.1 Chitinophagaceae bacterium | reverse complement strand
AAAGGAATTGCCGCCAGCCGTTTGAACGCAGTGGGATTTGGTGAAGACAAACCTGTAACGACAAATAATACAGCAGAAGGAAGAACTCTTAACAGAAGAGTTGAGCTGATACTTACAGAAAACTGATTCAAAAAAATAACTGGTAACTGTCCCGCCTGAGGCGGGACAGTTTTTTTATCAATAAAAATTCAATATTTGCAAAAAACAATTCAGCTCCGGCATAAATAACTGGCCTGTAATTCATGAAAAAAAAAATTACTCTAAAAGTCAAGCCTTCTGAAGCAGCAGATGATAATTATCTGAAAAAAATTGTTGCTGTAGAAGCTGGTTGTAAAGCATCCGATATCACAGGTTATACAGTTCTGAGAAAATCAATTGATGCCCGCAGCCGGCAAGTATATGTCAATCTTTCTATTGAAGCGTTTATAAATGAACCATACCATCATAGACCATTCGATAAAATCAGTTTTGGAGATGTTACTTACGCAAAAAAAAGAGTTATAATTATTGGAGCAGGACCAGCCGGTCTATTTGCGGCATTGCAACTAATAGAAAAAGGAATTAAACCGATCATACTGGAGCGTGGCAAAGATGTGAAATCGAGAAGAAGAGATCTTGCGGTTTTAAATAAAGAAGGAATTATTAACCCGGAAAGCAATTATTGTTTTGGTGAAGGTGGTGCCGGCACTTATAGTGATGGCAAATTATATACCCGCAGTACTAAACGTGGAGATGTGAACCGCATTTTGAACTTATTGGTTCAGTTTGGTGCTGAGGAAAAGATCCTTTATGAAGCTCATCCACATATTGGAACAAATAAGTTGCCGCAGATAATAACTGCTATCAGGAAACAAATTATTGATAGTGGCGGTGAGTTTTTATTTGAGAAAAAACTAATTGATCTTAAAACAGTAGATGGCATCATAAAAAAAGTGATCGCTGCCGACGGTGCAACAATGGAAGGAGATGCGGTGATCCTTGCCACGGGTCATTCAGCACGTGATATTTTCTTAATGCTTCATGAGAAAAAAATTAAAATTGAAGTCAAACCATTTGCTTTGGGAGTTCGGGTTGAACATCCCCAATCTTTGATCGATTCTGTTCAGTATCATTGCCTGGTTCGGGATGAGTTTCTACCACCTTCTTCATATAGCCTGGTTCAGCAAGTTGATGGAAAAGGTGTTTTTTCTTTTTGCATGTGCCCCGGTGGCATCATTGCGCCTGCTGCCACGAACCCAAATGAGCTGGTTGTAAATGGCTGGTCTCCTTCCAAAAGAAATAATCCATTTGCAAACAGTGGAATTGTGGTTTCCGTTGAGGAACAGGATGTCTTGACTTATAAAAAACATGGTGCTCTTTCGACAATGTATTTTCAACAAGAGGTAGAACAGAAAGCATTTGAAGCAGGTGGAGGAGAATTTGTGGCCCCGGCTCAGCGGCTCATTGATTTTTGTGATAATAAAATGAGTTCGTCATTGCCACAATGTTCTTATTTGCCGGGAATTAATTCTGCATTGCTAAAGGATGTATTACCCCCGTTTATTAGTGAACGACTACGAATAGCCTTTAAAGAATTCGGGAAAAAAATGCGGGGTTATTATACCAATGATGCTGTAATTGTGGCTACTGAATCAAGAACTTCATCGCCGGTTCGTATTCCCCGTAATGTCGAAACCCTTCAGCATCCTCAAATACAAAATCTATATCCTTGCGGGGAAGGAGCCGGTTACGCTGGCGGAATTATAAGCGCAGCAATAGATGGGGAAAGAGTTGCTTTATCTATCGTTGAAACTCAGTTAGCAAGCCAATTTTAAGAAATATCCTGCCAACAATCATTTATTTTACCATTCGTGATTCCCCCTGCCTAATTTTGGCAACTGAAATTTTACAATATGCCGTTACTGGAAGTTCAAAATCTGAAGAAATATTTTGCGACACAAAAAGCAGTTGATGATATAAGCTTTAGTGTAAGCAAAGGAAGCATTTTTGGTTTGCTTGGTCCGAATGGCGCTGGCAAAACCACCTTGATCCGAATGATCACAGGTATATTTTACCCGGACGAAGGGCATATCCTTTTTGATGGAAAAAAATTTGATCCGATAAATGATGTTGTTTATATAGGTTATATGCCCGAAGAACGTGGCCTTTATAAAAAAATGAAGATCGGAGAACAAGCTGTCTATTTGGCTCAGTTGAAAGGTTTGAAAAAGCATGAGGCAATGACTAAAATAAAAGAATGGTTTGTGAAATTTGAAATGCAAAGCTGGTGGACAAAAAAAGTAGAAGATCTTTCAAAAGGAATGAGTCAGAAACTACAGTTTGTTACTACTGTTTTACATGAGCCAAAGCTTATTATTCTTGATGAGCCTTTCAGCGGCCTCGATCCTGTAAACAGCAACCTGATCAAAGACGAAATTTTCAAACTGGCGCAAAGAGGATCGACAATACTTTTTAGCACTCATCGTATGGAACAGGTAGAAGAGATCTGTGACCATATTATTCTTGTAAACAAAGGAAAAAAAATTCTTGATGGTACGGTAAAAGGTGTAAAACATGAATACAAGGAAAATCTCTTTAGTATTGGATTCGAAGAAATACCTGCCAGTCTTAATGCTAACCCACCCTTTGAAATGGTAGGCACAAAAGATCATCAATATGTAGTAAAGATCAAAGAAGGGTTTAAACCTAATGATGTATTAAATTATTTTCTACAGCAAGAGGCGAAAATTGTTTCTTTTAATGAAATGCTTCCTTCACTCAGCGATATTTTCATCAAGCTAGTTGAAGGCACCCCGTTAACAAGACAATTCCAGGCAATCACCGCATAATATTATTTTATGAATAAGATATGGCTTGTAATAAAAAGAGAATACCTGACAAGAGTTAGAAATAAAACTTTTCTTCTTTCAACCTTTTTGTTTCCCATCATAATAGTAGCCTTTATAATTGGTTCTACTTTGCTTGCCATTAAATCAAAGAACAAAGTAAAAATTGCTGTATTAAATGATCCCGGCTTTCTGCAAAAGAATCTTGAAAGCGATTCGTCATCTGTGATCTTCGAATACCCAACAGGCGTCAATTCCTCTAATTACGAATCAAAGGGTTATGTAGGGCTTTTAAAAGTAAACAGTGATACTGCTACAGAAAAATATGTGATCGAATCAAAAAAATCATTGAGTATAGAAACGATGGGTTATGTGGAGAGGCAAATGAAAAAAGCTATTGAGTATAACATGCTTCAGGAAAAGAATATTGAAAGAAAAATACTTGATTCTATCAGCACAGCCAGCGAAAAAGCAGCCCAGATAACCAACCAACTTGATACAGGAAAGGAAGCAAATAATAAGCTTCCTTATATTATTGGTTTTGGATGTGGTATAATTATTTATATTACCATGTTTGTTTTTGGTGCAATGGTTATGCGTGGAGTAATGGAAGAAAAAACAAGTCGCATTGCAGAAGTAATTGTTTCTTCTGTGAAGCCCTTTCAATTAATGATGGGAAAAATATTGGGTATCGCGGCTGTTGGTTTGACACAGTTACTGCTTTGGATAGTTTTCCTCGTGATCCTTGTAAACATCATCCCGCTTTTTGTTTCTAGTGATACATTGGAACAGTTTCAGCAAATTCAGCAGGCGCAGCAGCAATTACCAGGCGGATCAAACAATACGGTGGCTCTTGAAATGCTGAAAGCTACCAACACATTAGTGAATGAAGTAAACTGGCCAATAATTATAACCTGCTTCCTTTTCTATTTTCTTGGCGGCTACTTATTTTATGCTTCTTTATTTGCAGCCGTCGGTAGTGCTGTTAATGAAGACCCACAGGAGGCACAATCCCTAATGCTGCCAATAATGATGCCTATCGTCTTTGGCTTTATTATTCTAAGTACATCAATTGAGAATCCAGATAGTCCTATGGCGTTTTGGGGAAGCATGATCCCATTTACATCGCCTATTGTAATGATGGGACGAATTGCGAAAGGGGTACCTGAAGTAGTGCCGTGGTGGGAATTATTTCTTTCCATGGGTCTGCTTATACTTGGTTTCATTTTTACAACATGGCTTGCTGGCAAAATATATCGAACAGGCATTCTGATGTATGGTAAAAAAGCCACCTGGAAAGAAATGATCAAATGGGTTCGCCGTTCATGATCTCTTGATCCCTCTCCCCCTTATTTGTTAAAATTTTCTTTTTTGAAGATTGGGATTTTGTAAATACGAAATCAATCGTATATTTGGCTTTGTAAAGCCAAACAAAACAAATCACTCTAAACTAAGTTTTATGACCAACCTTAGAAATTTACGGATACCACTTGCTGTAGCAGCGGTGGCTATCACATCTGTATTTATCCTTAGCTCCTGGGATTTTAAAAATACATATGCCGCATGGAATGATAACGATTATGACAATTGCGATACCATACCCAAAAAAGAAAAAAAGATCCGCGACCTGGATGATGTGATCGATGAGCTTAATGCCGTTGACTTTAAAATGGATATGGAAAAAATGCAGAAGGAATTAAATGAATCAATGAAGAAACTTGATTTGAAGAAAATGCAGTTTGATATGGAAAAATCAATGCATGATGTTGACTTTCAAAAGATCCAAAAAGAAATAGAACGATCAATGGCTAAAATTGACTTTCCCAACATTGAAAAAGAAATGGCTAATGCAATGAAAGAATTTGATGCAACAAAAATTCAAAAAGAAGTACAGGAATCCATGCAGAAAATTGAATGGGATAAAATGAAGATCGAATTTGATAAAGTAAAAGATATTGACATGAAGAAAATGCAACTTGACATGGAAAAAATGCAAGCTGAATTAAGCAAGATAGGGCCTGAAATTGAAAAGTCATTGGAGAATGCCAAAGTGGAAATCGAAAAAGCAAAGATCGAAATGAAAGAGTATAAGGAATTTGTTGATGGTCTTGAAAGGGATGGTCTAATAAATAAAAAAGAAGAATACACGATCAAACATGATAATGGTGAATTAATCATCAATGGCAAAAAAGCCAGCGATTCAACTTATAAGAAATATAAACCCTTTCTTGATAAACGTAAGAAATTCACAATTGAAAAATCAGATGATGACTTTAATATCGATATAGATTAAGTATAGCCATGCCAAACCAACCCCGATCGTAAATCGGGACCATGAAAAGGGAACAGCCGTAGCTTTGTGCTTCGGCTGTTTTTTTATGAATATGTATTTTGTCGCGATAGTAGCCCCCGAAGAGATCAATCAACAAGTATTGAAATGGAAAAACTTATTCAAAGAACGCTATGAATGTTCCGTCGCTCTAAAATCGCCGGCACATATAACGATCGTTGCTCCTTTTTGGATAAATGAAGATCTGGAAAATGATCTTATAAATTCGATCCGCGAGTTTAGTATCACAAAAATTAAATTTGAAATAACCCTTAGAGGTTTCTCAGCCTTCAAACCAAAAGTAATTTTTGTAGATGTAGTGAAAAGCGAAGCATTGAATAATCTTTATCAATCATTTGCCGATTATATTGCTAGCGAGAATAAATTCCCAATAAAAAAAGATGATCGGCCTTTTCATCCTCATGTAACTTTAGCTACGCGGGATCTTTATAAAAAAGCTTTCCAGGAAGCGTGGGAAATTTTCTCAAAGAAGAAATTTGAAGCATTATGGATCGTGAGTGGAATTTCTTTACTCAGGCATAACAAAAAAAATTGGGATGTAATATTTACATCCCAATTCGTCGAAGATTAGTTTACTCCCTCTATTCAGTATCGAAAAATTGAAAAGGTGAAGGCAGCAGATCGAATCCATCGGCTTCGATCATCTCAATACGCATTTGAAAAGTTTCATCAGCTTTAATTGATACTTTCTCACGAACAACTTTTCTGTATCCTTCTTTTTCGAACACAAGTTTATAGATGCCTGTTTTTAATTCATCGAATACAAAACGGCCCCATTCATCTGTGATCACAAATTTTTCTTTCTTGTTTGCTGAGTATGCTGTAACTGTAACCTCGCTCATAGGCTTTTTTGAATCACCATCATAAATGTTACCAGCAACTTCGTTTATGTTTTTTTTCCCAGGAGTTCCAGGATCAATGTCGGCTGCTTTGGATTGTAAACAACCCATCGTGCATATAGCAATTAGCAGGAGGATTCTTTGTTTCATTTGACAAAGCGGTTAAGTGGTTTTCGTTTCGCATGGCTCCATCACACGTGTCAAATTTAAATCATTTTAATTGGATTGGCCAAAGCTTCTTTAAAGTCCTGCCACACCTCATCCATAATTTTTGCCGCTGGTAATATAACTCTAACGTTTGCACCCACCTGGCCTATCTCCAGCTCCCCCTCTTCAAGCTGCCCTTCAAACATCCCTTTTTTCGCTCTTGCCCTGCCTAAAATTGCCTTTAATTCTTCCACACTTGCCCCTTTATTTTCCGCTTCCTGCACCTGTTTATAAAAATTGTTTTTAATAAGCCTGACCGGAGTTAATTGTTTCAACGTTAGTATCGTATCGCCTTCATTACTATTGATAACAACATTTTTAAAATTGATATGGGACGAAGCTTCTTCGCTTGCCACAAAACGGCTGCCCATTTGCACTCCCTCCGCCCCCATCACCATTGCAGCAAGCATTTGTTTTCCGGTTGCTATCCCTCCAGCTGCAATCACAGGAATTTTTACAGCATTTACAACAGCTGGTATTAAAACCATTGTTGTCGTTTCTTCTCTTCCATTGTGTCCTCCAGCTTCAAAACCCTCTGCAACTACTGCATCACAGCCTGCCTCTTCTGCTTTTTTTGCAAACTTTGATGAGCTGATAACATGCACTACAGTTATTCCCTTTTCTTTTAAAACTGATGTCCATGTTTTAGGATTTCCCGCACTTGTAAAGACGATCTTCACTCCTTCTTCAATTACAATTTGAATATGCTTATCAATATCAGGGTAAAGCAAGGGAATGTTTACGCCAAAAGATTTTGACGTGGCGGTTTTACATTTTTGAATATGTTCTCTTAAAACATCAGGGTACATACTGCCGCTGCCGATCAATCCTAAACCTCCTGCATTGCTTACTGCACTTGCCAATCTCCAACCGCTTGCCCATATCATTCCGGCTTGAATGATAGGGTAGTCAACACCAAAAAGTTTTGTAATACGATTTGAAAAACTCAAACCCCCTGTCCCCCTAAAGGGGGAACTTAGATCGGCCATAAAGCATTTTATTTGGAGATAAAATTATTTGAAATAAAAAGGAAAATGAACTTGAAAGTAAAAATCAATATAAATAAATCTTCTCTTTCTCCCCTTTAGGGGTGGGGGTAACTAGCCTAAGTCCATATCCGTATTATCACCAATATTCAACGTTCTTGATTCACCACGAATGCCGGTATCGCTGCCGATAAGCGAATAATCCAATACTATATCATAAAGATTGGAGTAAGAACCAATAATAGATTGCTTGATGATGGAGTAATTGATCTTTGTATTTTCTCCAATGGAAACATTCGGACCGATAATAGAATTTTTTATATCGCAATTAGCGCCGATACTTACGGGATGAATGATAACGGTGTTCTCAAAATGATGCTGGTCGTCAACATTACTTCCGAATTTTTTCAGCAAGGTGGCATTCGATTCAAGCAATGTATCCTTTTTACCACAGTCGAACCAATTGTCTACTTTAAAACTCTTGAACTTTGCACCTTGTTTGATCATACAATCAAGTGCATCGGTAAGACTGTATTCACCATGACTGCGCAAACCTTGTTTGATGTTTGATTCCAAACACCGGAAGAGCTGTTCACTTTCTTTTATTTTATACAAGCCAACCAACGCCATATTGCTTTTTGGTATCTGCGGCTTTTCGATAACATGATCAATAAAGCCATCTGCGTCAATTTCGGCCACGCCAAATTCGCGGGGATCATCTACTTTACGAACACCCAGCATTGAATGCGGACTATCGATCACTGCTTTTACATCATATTCGCAAATAGTATCGCCCAGCACCACAAACACTTCATCATTCTTTACAATGCTTTTTGCCATTCTCACTGCATGACCAAGCCCCAATCTTTCAGTTTGGTGAACAAAATGTGCCCTTAATTCCGGATGTTTTTGCTGTACATAATCCCTGATCTTATCGCCAAGATATCCCACAATAAAAATGACCTCATCAATACCGGCTTCCTTTACCTGGTCAATGATTATGCTAAGCACCGTCTTTCCTGCAAGTGGAATCAGGGCTTTTGGTTGGGTGTAAGTGTGTGGACGCAACTTTGTGCCTGCGCCAGCAACTGGGATTATCGCCTTCATGTTAGTTTTAGAGCTTGTGAAAGTAGTGAATTCTTAATAAACAAAAACTTATTCACGGCATCTTATGGCATTTGATGCTTTCTTATTTTTGCGGCTTAAATCATTGTGTTACCAACTGTAGTACTACTATTAAGCTTCCGTTGCGTCGCACTCTTCAACTAACCTAATTCTATTCAGCAACACAAATAACTTTTAAGCATGGTAGAAATAGAAACACAAAAAGATACCGAGGTTTTTGATCTTCTTAATAAAGAACTCGAACGTCAGCGTAATGGAATCGAACTCATCGCATCAGAAAATTTCACCTCATTACAGGTATTGCAGGCCATGGGAACCTGCCCGACAAATAAATATGCTGAAGGTTATCCTGGCAAAAGATATTATGGAGGTTGCGAAGTTGTTGATGAAATAGAAACATTGGCAATCGAACGTTTGAAAAAAGTTTTTAATTGCTCATGGGCAAATGTGCAACCACATAGCGGTGCTTCTGCAAATGGCGCAGTATTTCTCGCCGTAATGAAAGCAGGGGAAAAATTCTTAGGTCTTGATCTTAGCATGGGCGGTCATCTTACACATGGCAGTCCCGCCAACTTCAGTGGCAAAACTTACCAGGCACTTCATTATGGAGTAACGAAAGAGGGAATTGTAGACTATGACCAACTTGAGTCAAAGGCAAGAGCAGAAAAGCCAAAGATGATCATATGCGGCGCATCTGCTTATAGTCGTGAATGGGATTATAAACGTATTCGTGCAATTGCTGATGAAGTCGGTGCAATCGTGTTTGCTGACATTGCACATCCAGCAGGATTAATTGCGTCAGGTTTACTGGATGATCCGTTTGATCATTGTCATATTGTAAGTTCGACTACACATAAAACATTACGTGGACCAAGGGGCGGTATCATCATGCTTCGTCATGATTTTGAAAACCCCTGGGGCATAAAAGATCCAAAAGGAAATTTAAGAACAATGAGTCAGCTATTGGATCTTGCTGTATTCCCCGGATCACAAGGCGGCCCGCTAGAACATGTGATCGCAGCAAAAGCGGTTGGCTTTAGTGAAAATTTATCTGATGATTTCAGGTCGTATGGAAAACAGATCATCAGCAATGCGCAGGCAATGGCCACCTCATTTGTAAATCGGGGTTATAATCTTATCAGTGGCGGTACTGATAATCATTTAATGCTGATCGATCTCAGAAATAAAAATCTCACTGGTAAAAAAGCACAGGAAACTTTGGATAAAGCACATATCACTCTTAATAAGAACGCCGTACCATTTGATGACAAATCTCCATTTGTCACCTCTGGTATTCGTGTTGGCGTACCTGCTGTTACTACAAGAAGCATGAAAGAAGATCACATGGAAACAATTGTTGAAATGATCGACAAAATATTGATGAGTGCTGATGATGAAAAAGTGATCGCATCAGTAAGAGCAGATGTCAAAGATTTTATGAAACAATTTCCTCTTTATCCTGAACTCGGGTAAAAGACATTAAAGAACATTTTTTTCAAACAGGTTTAGAAATTAAAAATTTCTAAACCTGTTTTTGTTTTGAATACATAAATACTCCTACCTTAGGACATTAACCCACCTGTAATTCTGTATTTCATTACCATTAAAACGAATCGAGATGAGCACTCAAATCCAACAACTTGTTATCAAAGGAAAAGTATTAACTGCCGGAGATGCTGAATATGATAATGCCAGGAAAGTTTGGAATGGAATGATCGATAGAAAGCCTGCACTTATTGCTCAATGCATCAATGCAGATGACATTAGTGAATGTGTAAAGTTTGCAAGAAAAAATGATCTTATTGTTTCAGTAAGAGGCGGCGGACATAATGTTGCCGGCAATGCAGTTTGTGATGGTGGCTTGATGATCGATCTTTCAAAAATGAAAGAGATAAAAGTAGATGTTACAAATAGAACAGCCACAGCAGAACCTGGTGTTATTTTGCGAGAGTTTGATGCGGCTACAATGGCGCATGGACTTGCTACAACAGGAGGAACTGTATCAGATACGGGCTTGGCGGGTCTGACATTAGGAGGCGGTCTTGGTTGGTTAATGGGGAAGTTCGGAATCACAGCCGATAATTTATTGAGTGCAGACATGGTTCTTGCAAATGGCGGGAAAGTAACAGTTGATGAAGACAGTCATCCTGATTTGTTTTGGGCTATTCGAGGAGGTGGTGGAAATTTCGGCATCGTTTCAAAATTTAAATATCAATTGCATTCATTTGGGCCAAATGTTGTGGCGGGAATGATATTGTACCCAATGGAACAGGCAAAAGCGGTTATGAAGTTTTACCGGGAATATGCACGTACTGCTCCCGATGAATTAATGGCTTATTCCGGTTTTATCGTTACGCCAGATGGGTTGCCTGTTACTATGCTGTTACCCGCATGGCTGGGAGATATAGAAGAAGCAGATAAACATTTAGCACCACTTCGTGCATTTGGAACTCCAATTGCCGATATGATAGCAGAAATGCCCTATACTGCCTTGCAATCAATTCTTGATGCTGCTGCCCCAACTGGTATTCGCCGTTACTGGAAGTCCGGATATTTTACTGATCTATCCGATGAGTTACTCGATATCGTTTTAAAACATTTAGTAACTCGTCCATCGCCATTGTCTCCCGTTTTATTTCTCCATATGCGTGGCGCTGCGGCAAGGACAGCTACTGAAGTAACTGCTTTTGGTAATCGTCGTGATCAATGGGATAGTGATATCATCAGTCAATGGCTTGATGCTGCTGATGACGATAAGAATATTACATGGACGAGAAATTTCTGGAAAGAGATCGAACCACTAACAAATGGTGTGTATGTAAATCATCTTGGCAGTGATGATGATCCGAGAGTAGCTAATGCTTATGGAACAAACTTTGAACGATTAAAGACCATAAAGAAAAAATATGATCCGGATAATTTCTTCCGGATGAATAATAACATTAGACCTGCCTGATAAACCGGCTTACCTTATTTTTGAAAAAAGTTTCACCATGATCCAGCGTATTCAATCAGTTTGGCTTTTTTTAGCAGCTCTTTTTGCAGCGCTTACTTACAAGTTTCCATTTTATACAGGAAATGTTATCAACAAAGAAAATGTTCATCTTTATGAAAAGCTAGTGGCTTCTTCCAGCTTTCTTGTCTTGATTTTTACTGCCGGGTTAGTTGCGGGAACGATCTTTATAATATTTATGTATAAAAACAGGAAGCAACAAATATGGCTTACTGTTGTCGCCTCAGGACTTTCTATCATAAATATTATTCTTTATTTCAGCGAATTGAAAAAATTCATAAGCGGCAACATGGCTTTGACTTCTGTATTTGCATTGGCGATCCCGGTCTTTCTTTTATTGGCGATAAACGGAATATGGAAAGATGAAAAATTGGTGAAGAGTCTTGATCGCCTGCGATAAAATTACCTGCCTAATTCAAATTCGTAAGCGGTGACCGGCTTACTACCTTTCGCTGTTTTCAATGTTATTTTATTGGTGATCGTGTAATCCCCTTTTTTATAAATAAAATTATTGCCTGTACTACTGAATAATTCATATCCATTTGTAAGTAACTGCTTTCTCAATTCCTCCTGTTCTTCTTCATAATAGGTTCTGTATAAAATCAATCTTGATGTATCGGCGCCGTCATAAACATCCATAAAGCTAACTGACCGGAGCAAATGTTTTGTGAGATCTTGTTTTTCATAAGAGGTATAATAATAATTACTATACTCTTTAGCGATCTCTTTATCTGCCAAAGAAAAACGGGAATTTTTCAACAAAGTATCTGCTGCACGAACAGAAGCATTCAATAATTTTTCAAGCGAATTAATATCCAGCTTCTGTGAAAATGAGATCTGAAAACAAAAACAGATCAATACAGAAAATATGATCTTCATAATGGCAAACTAACTGAATTTGCCCCGCAATCATTGCATAGCTTTTGTTAAAGCGGTTTACTGAACAAGAAATGTTTTTCACCCTTTCGCCTCCATGTCAAAAGAATTGTGCCGTGATACTTTGTTTGTTTTTCTTAATATCAGCAGGTTTGCCTGCAAATACTACATTACCACCTTCATCACCGGCTTCTGGACCAAGATCAATGATCCAGTCAGCGCTGCGAACAACATCAAGGTTGTGTTCGATAACGATAATAGAATGTCCCTGCTCGATCAATGCATTGAAGGACGTGAGTAATTTTTTTATATCATGAAAATGAAGTCCTGTTGTAGGCTCATCAAAAATGAAAAGTATCTTATTGGCATTTACTCCTTTTCCTTTTCCAAGAAAAGAAGCTAGCTTCACACGCTGCGCCTCACCACCGGATAATGTATCGGATGATTGACCTAATTTGATATATCCCAATCCTACATCACTCAAAGGATGAATGGCTCTTACAATGGCAGGTTCAGCAATAAAAAAATCTATTGCTTCATCCACACTCATATCCAACACATCAAAAATGCTTTTGTCTTTATATTTTACTTCCAGCACTTCTTCTTTAAATCTTTTTCCGCCGCAAGATTCGCAGATCAAATGCACATCGGCAAGAAATTGCATTTCGACCACCTGTTCTCCTTCGCCTTTGCAGGTATCACAGCGACCCCCATCAACATTAAATGAAAAATGTTTTGGTTCAAAGCCACGCATTTTGCTCAAAGGTTGTTTGGAATACAGATCTCTTATCTCATCATATGCTTTTATATAAGTAACAGGATTGCTACGGCTGCTTTTACCGATCGGGTTCTGATCTACCATTTCGATCTGTGCAACAGATTCGATATCGCCTGTAATTGTTTTATGCAATCCAACCTTTTCGGCAAACTCGCCTTTTATTTTTTGCAAAGCAGGATACAAAATTTGTTTTACCAAAGTCGTTTTCCCGCTGCCACTAACACCACTTACCACGCAAAGCACATTCAAAGGAAATTCAACATTGATATTTTTAAGATTATTCTGCTTCGCTCCTTCCACTTTTATTGAGCGGTTCCATTTCCTGATATTCTTTGGCGGTTCGATCTTTAATTCGCCTTTTAAATATTTACCCGTAAGACTTTGAAAGTTTGAAATGATCTCATCATAATTCCCTTCAGCAACAATTTCACCACCCAAATGTGAAGCCAGCGGTCCCATGTCAATAATATGGTCAGCTTCACGCATCATCATTTCATCATGCTCCACCACTACAACAGTATTTCCAAGATCACGAAGTTCTTTTAAAACACGGATCAGGTTTTCGGTATCTCTTGAATGTAAGCCAATAGAAGGTTCATCCAAAATATAAAGTGAGTTGGTAAGATTGCTTCCCAAATTTCTTGTCAGTTGAATTCGCTGGCTTTCACCTCCACTCAACGAATTGGCCAAACGACTCATCGTGAGATAACCTAATCCCACATTCAATAAAGTATTTAAGCGATTATTTATTTCGATCAAAACACGTTTAGCAACTTGTTTTTCATACTCAGAAAGTTTTGCTTCCAAACTACTAAACCATTGCTGGAGATCCTTTATAGGCAATTCATTTAATTCACCAATATGCTTATCGCCAACTTTTACATACAATGCTTCTTTGCGAAGACGATATCCTTTACATTCCGGACAGGTCGTTCTGCCACGATAACGACTCAGCATCACACGATACTGAACCTTGTATAACTGCGATTCCACATCTTTGAAAAAAGCATTGATACCAATGTTATCTATGCCTTCCCATAAAAGTTTGTAATGCTTATCTGTAAGATCACCGATCGCTTTATGAACAGGAAAGCCAGTTCCGGCAGATACTTTAATAAATTGTTTTCTCCACCAATCCATTTTCTCACCACGCCATGCTGCAACTGCGCCATCATATACACTTAGTCTCCTGTCAGGAATTACTAGGTCAGCATCTATTCCCAATACCTGGCTGAAACCTTCGCAGGTAGGGCAGGCGCCGTATGGATTATTAAAAGAAAAAAGATTGGGTGACGGCTCTTCAAACTGTAAACCATCAAGTTCGAAGCGATTATTGAAATGAAGCAATGAGTTCTTAGTCTTTAGTTCGGAGTTCGGAGCCAAACTCCTGACTCCTGACTCCTGACTCCCAACTACTTTCTGCACTTCCACATAGACATCCCCTTCACCTTCATAAAAAGCAGTACCGATCGAATCTGATAAACGATGAATATCATCTTCATCAAATTCCTTTACTACTATCCTATCTACAAGAACAAATATTTTCGATTTCTTGCTTCCTATCTCTGATTTTCCTTCGAGC
>DATDCP010000178.1:0-15273 GCA_036524255.1 Chitinophagaceae bacterium | reverse complement strand
AGCCAGTCATGATGCTGAACGATCCCGTTTGCAACAGAGCCAGCTTTGATCTTCCCGGGCCAGCGCACCAGCAACGGAATCCGGAATGCGCCTTCCCAGTTTGTATTCTTCTCGCTTCTGAAAGGAGTCATACCACCATCGGGCCATGAGTTTCTGTGTGGTCCGTTATCGGTTGAATACATAACGAATGTATCTTCTGCAATACCGAGTTCGTCGAGCAGATCAAGCATCTGGCCAACATTTTTATCATGATCGATCATTGTATCATGGTAAGGTGATTGCCAGCGACCTGCTTGTCCCAGGCTTTTTTTCTTTGTATGCGTAAACAGATGCATGTGCGTAAAGTTGAGCCATACGAAAAAGGGCTTGCCATCTTTTTTTTGTTGCCTGATAAACTTTGATGCAGAAGCCGCAAAATCATCGTCACAGGTTTCCATTCTCTTTGTATTCAACGGACCTGTGTCTTCGATCTTTTGTTTACCAACTTTTCCCCAGCGTGGCATTTCTGTTTTATCGTCTTTGTCTGTGGCAAAGGAATGAATAACACCGCGGGGTCCAAACGTTTTACGAAAATTTGGAAAATCCTTTTCAGATGGATAGTTAGCCATTTCCGGTTCTTCTTCTGCATTGAGATGGTATAGATTGCCATAGAATTCATCGAAGCCATGATTGGTCGGCAACATGTTGTTGAGATCACCGAGGTGATTTTTCCCAAACTGACCTGTAGCATAACCCTGCTCTTTTAGCACCGCTGCAATTGTTATTAGTTTTTCATTCATACCAATGGGCGCAGCAGGTATTCCTACTTTGGAAAGACCTGTACGATAAACGCTTTGACCAGTGATAAAAGATGAACGGCCTGCAGTGCATGATTGCTCACCATAAGAGTCAGTGAAAAGCATTCCTTCTTTTGCAATACGATCAATGTTGGTAGTACGATACCCCATCAATCCGTGAGTGTAACAGCTCAGGTTCGATTGGCCGATATCATCACCCCAGATAACAAGAATGTTAGGTTGTTTTTGGTTTGTTTTTTCTTTTGATTTTGCCATAACTTTTTATTTTAATGATTCTAAAATCCGTTGCGATTTTTTACAGGTTAGTTTGTTTCTTATAATTATTTCTTTAATGAATCAGAATTCATACAGTGAACTAATAACAGCTCATATGAATTCTGATTATCATTTCCTGTTTTAATTTTATATTGTCTCTAATTCAGCTCTGCTTTTTTTGTTTTAGATTCCTTAGGTTCTTGTCTAGGTTCAGAACCAACATCTCTTGGCATCAACTTTTCAACTACCTGGTCAATAGTAAAACTTGCAGACTTTGCTCTCGGCGGAAATTCCTTAAAGCTTTGCAGCCATTGCATAAGCATGGGTGGTGCACTGTACTGAAGGAATATAGTCTCTACGAACCATTGATCATATTTGAAGCTCTCGTCTGCACGTTCGAAGGGATCGGATCGCAGATCGAAGAATTTGGGAATCCGCATAAGTGACAATGGTTCACGCCATACGTTAAGGCCTTTACTCCGTTGTTCAGCAAAAACGATCTTGTACCTTCCCATACGCATAGCCATGCAATCACCATCGTCGCTCCAATAGATGAAACCCGGACGTGGAGATTTATCTTCTTTCCCTGAGAGGAATGGCATGAGGTTATAGCCATCGAGATGCACCTTGAATGTTTTATCACCGATCTTGTATCCCTTCTTAACTTTTTCCACTAAGTCGGGTTCGCCATTCGCTGCTGCAAATGTTGGTATGAAATCCTGTAAGGAACAGATATCATTGATGACACGACCTGGCTCAATGACACCAGGCCACCGCATGACACATGGTACTCTCCATCCGCCTTCCCAGTTAGTGTCCTTTTCTCCGCGAAACGGAGTAGCGCCACCATCCGGCCAGGACATTACTTCAGCACCGTTGTCAGTGGTGAAGACAACAATTGTGTTGTCTGTGACTTTTAGATCGTCGAGTTTCTTTAATAGCTCTCCAACATAACCATCCAACTCAACCATACCATCAGGATAAAGACCGAGTCCGGTTTTACCAACCGATGAAGGTTTCAAATGTGTAAATACATGCATTCGTGTTGGATTGAAATAGCAGAACCATGGCGTACCTTCTTTCGTTTTCCTGTCCATAAAGTCAAGTGCAGAGCCTATGAATTCTTCATCAACGGTTTCCATGCGTTTCCTTGTAAGTGGTCCTGTGTTTTCAATTTTCTGTTTTCCGACCTTACCAAACTTTTCTTCTATAGTTTCATCGTCTTTATCAGTAGCCTTGCATTTCAATACACCACGAGGACCATACTGTTTGCGAAATTCCGGATCCTTAGGATAATTTGGATACTCTGGTTCTTCTTCAGCATTCAGGTGATAGAGATTGCCGAAAAATTCATCAAAGCCATGTACAGTCGGAAGATGTTCATTTCGATCACCAAGATGATTTTTGCCAAACTGACCAGTTGCATAACCGAAGTTCTTCATAAACTGGCCTACAGAAGGATCTTCAGCACTAAGTCCAAGCGTGGCGCCTGGCATACCAACTTTGGTTAAACCAGTCCTGATCGGTGACTGGCCTGTAATAAATGCTGCTCTACCTGCTGTACAGCTTTGCTGTCCATAAAAATCAGTAAACATTGCTCCTTCTCTGGCAATGCGATCAATGTTAGGAGTTCTATAACCCATTACACCGAGGTTATAACAACTCACATTGAACCATCCTATATCATCAGCCATGATGAATAGTATGTTTGGCTTTTTTTCTTTACCATTTGTTGGTTTGCCATTTGTTTTTGCCATACATAAGATTTAATAATTAAAAAATCTGTTTTGAATTAATGGGTTTTCGTTCTTGGTTTTGTTTCTGGATTTCTTGTTTTTGGTTTTTGATTTTTAGTTAGCAATTGTGAATTTTAAAAGACTTACGTTTTGAATTATTTGAATCGTATAAAAAACCTTGCTGATGCGAGCAAGTATTGCTATTGTTCCTATCTTTTGGTAACTGATCATCTGAACCATCACTACTTGAACTGCAGGATATAACTGTTGCTCTTTTAGCAGACAGCATATTTTCAACTGGAATATTTACATTCATTGTTAAAGCGCCTATAAAGGCTGCTATTGTGATGAGTAAAAATTGAAGCAGATCAGATTTCTTCAATCCTTGTTTCTCATTTGTTATATTATCATCACATACGCATTTATCCTGGCCGCAATTACTTGTTTCATCCACTACCTGTTTATTAAAAACTTGTTGTTGTATTATGCTAAACCTATCCATTAGTAGTATACTTAAAGTTATTTTAAATTCATCATTCACAACATCATTTCGGAAACACAAATACTATCACACCTCTGAATCCAAAAGCAGTTGATCCACCCAAAGGAATTCTTGGTCCTACTGCCAATTGCACAGCCTGTTTACCCAATTTAGTAATGCCATTTATAACCGGATTAAAAAATGCAGTTGTTGTATTTGCTTTCCAGTTAAAAGTTATTTCCATATTGCCACCAACACCACCACCACTCTTCCAGCTTTTTGCAAAGAATGGTTGTAAGAACATCTGATTTATATCAGTCCTGGTTTCGTCACCTGCAAATGACCATAGTTGGTTTGCCAGCAAACCATAGGTTAATCCCTTCGATTGTCGAAGCACAAGTACAGTCGGTCCTATTCCCCATTTGCGTGTGCTTAGAAAATCACTTGTCCCGATCGGTACAAGAAATGCCGGACCTGCTCCCCAGATCCAACCATTTTTACTTTCTACAGGAGAAAAGAAAGCACTCAGTGTAGCATCACTTAAGCCAAACTGCGATTCTCCTTCTCCTGTTATATCATGCTGATCAACGATCGGAATAATATAGCGTGTAATAAGATTCCACTTCGGATTTAAACTTATTGGAACAACCGGTTGAAAATTCAATGTGTATTTTGTTCCGTGATAAGGACCAATGCCATAGTCAACATTGTTTTGAAATGGCACACTGATCATGTTGGCAACTGGATTATTTAATTTATCTGCCATTTCCTGTGCACTTGCACCAGGTTTTTCCTGCGCATACACACAAATCGATAAAGAGCTAAATACAAAAATGAAAAGTGCCTTACTTTGAATCCCTATTTTCATTGACAATAATTTAAAATCTATTCATTTATCATTTTACTTTCCAGGGAACACTTTTTTCCAATCACTTTTCATATCAACCACTATCCATCCATATTTCGGAGCATCATCTAATCCCTTTGCTAATTGCCCGATATGAGAATTTCGGTCATAGGCCCACTCACGGGTGGAATCAGTATGATGAATAATAATTCCAAGGCGAGAGCCGGTACCTGTTGTTGTCCATTGCAACATTTCATAGTCGCCATCAGAATTACCAGCGGCGAATACCGGTCTTTTCCCAATATGCTGGTAAATACCTACTGGCTTACCTGCTTTATCATCAATAAAATTGAGTTCCGGAAGTCTAATGATAACAGGGGTGTCACCCTTCATTTCATACTTTACTTTTAGTGAACTGCCAATTACCTGTTGCGGTGGAATATTATATACCTGTTCAGTCCACGGACGCATGAAGTCAATATCACCGCCCGAAACAATAAATGTCTTAAACTCATTGTCACGTAAATAATCCATCAATTCAAGCATAGGTTGATAGATCATTTCGGTGAATTTCTTTTGCGTTTGCGGATGCTTTGCATTATTTGCCCAATCTGTTACTTCTTTGTCAAATTCATGAGATGTCATGCCTGATAAAGTTGCAGCCATCATAGCGCCTATTCCTTTTTCACCAGAACCCAAAGCTTTCTTCATATCTCCTTCAAGAACTGATTTAAAAGGCTCTTTGGTTTTCCACTCCGGATGTTGTGGAGCCAAGGCCTTTATACGATCGATCATAAAGAAGAATTGGAAATAGAGGGGTTGCTCTGCCCAAAGAGTACCATCATTATCAAAAGTTGCTATGCGATCATTTACTGGAATGTAATCAGCTGAAGTACTATCAGTAACTTTTTTTACATAAGCTATAATAGCTTTTTTTGATTCACCATCATTCCAGGAGGGTAGTGGTTCTGTAATATTCTTTTCACTAACAGTTTCTGTTTTAATTTTCTCAGTATCATTACAACTAATTACTGTTAATATCACTACAATGAGTAGTAACAATGATTTTTTTTTCACGCTAAATGGTTTTCGTTTTCTATAATATGTAACTAACTATCTTCTACTTTTCCTTAATGCTTCATCCTTTCTTTCTAATTCCAGGGCCTGCTCGGCAATGATCTTTTTAAGCCGGGTATTATCTTCCCTAAATTGTTTTAATGCAGATTTTGTTTTACTCTTTAATACCTTCCCTTGCTTGTCTTTATCCTTTTCCATAAACTTCTCTCTCCACCTGGAAAATACACTATAGGAGAGGTTATGGTTTCTTATTACTGCAATAACACCCATCTCATTCGCTTGTCTTAAAATCTCAAGCTTTTGTTCATCCGTAAATTTTCTTTTTTGGCTCGCCATGATTAAAAAAGATAGGTTGAGTGGTGGTAAGGATCTAGTAATAGTTAATTCTAAGGGTTTGATCGTATTTTCTTTTAAACAGTTAACTACAGGCGGAAAGGGGGCAAATCAAATAACCATTTTATACCCAGGATAAGGATAATCCTGCCAGATTAGATATCTAATTCTTATGATTAGTATAGGATGAGATATCTTTTATAAGAACTTTAAACAGCACAAACATTGTAATAGCCCAATGGCAAAAGATACTTTTGATTGTTGAGAAATCATTCCAATAGTCTTAAAACCTTGAGAGATATCTTATACTTTTTGGCAAAGAATTATTAAACGTGCACGTTTAAACTATTGGGCAGGCAGTCTACACCTGTTTAATTTATGTTATAAAGATGATTTTCTGTGCTTTATATAAATTTTGTAATTCAGAAACCTAGATAAGGGAAGCAGCTGATCTTGACCTAAATCCAGTGTTAGATATCTCAAATCAATTTAAAAGATATCTTTTCAGAAATGGATCCTGCCCAAAAAAAATGTATGCTTAATCCTACCTACATCATTTTAGTTAAGTTTTATAATTCTTTGCATTTACCAGGCTTAATTATTTTTTGTTGAGCTTGTGTCACGGTTAAATTGCACACGATTTAGAAATGGCCTATCGGCGTAATGGAGTTGCAAAATGAGATGAATAGCGGTAGTAGGCTTACAATAAAAGCAATAATGATTACCTATTTAAAATAAGTTTTTAGCAAAATCAGTAGAGGTTTGCTTAGGTAGGGTATAAAACCGGTGAATTCTTTCTCCGGTTTTTTTATTAAATGAAACGGTAAGGTATAAACCTATGGTTTGACCCGGGTTAATTTCATTTCACCTCTGTCATTTTTAATCAATATTTCATTCTCATTGATTAACTCGCCGGTACTATTAATTGTGGTATCATTAAAAGAAATACTGAACGAAATTTTTTTACCATCAATTTTTCCTTTCTCTAAGGGAGATTCTCCAAATTGAGTTTTCCAGGTACCTTTAAGATCGCTTCCTTCCACTTTAAATGTGTAATTGACTTCAAAAGTACCATTCGGTGTTTCACGGGTACCTTTCCAGTTGCCATCAATTGCGTTCTGAGTAAAAGCGGTAAAACCTCCAATGACGAATAACAAAGTGAAGATGTATTTCATAAAAAAATAATTTAGGTAAAACCAAATTTATGAAATGAATTTGAAAGCTGTATAAAAAGTATTCAATACAGTTCCCGGAACACAAATGCCGGCGGAGCAAATGTAAATTTGACACTTGAAATGAAATCATTATTTTTCCAATTAATAATGCAAAACCCAAACTGATTATGAGATCCACTCGAACGACAAAAGCTATTTTTAGCTACCTGCTTGCTACGATTGTAATTATCCTTACAAATTGCACTTCTGCATCTGGACCTGAACCGGAATGGACCAGGAAAAACAAGGAGTTAATTAATCAATATAATCTTACAGAAAGAGAACTTTCAGGACTTCCCGAATCGAAAGTTGCGTCGAATCTTGAACCAGCAAAAGTAACAGGTGTTGACAGTTTAGCAAGCGCCTCGCTGCACGCCGGTGTGAACGCAAAACTTTTCTGGGGAAGTGGTATTATGGTTGCTACAATTCAGCTTGAACCTAATGCAAAAATTCCCGAAGAAATACTACCGGCTGACAGATTTGTATTTGTTCTGGAAGGAACCGTTGAACAGTTAATCAATGGATCTCCCGTTGCAATGACCGGGCAACAAAGAGAAGCACCGGACGGAATACATAGTGCTACTCCAAGAACTGATTTTGTTTATCTTGAAAAAGGAAGCAAAAATGCTGTAACTGCTGGTGCATCGGGTGCAAAATTGCTTGAATTATACAGCCCCTTGCGTTCCGACTATTTACAAAAAGCAGGTGTAAAAGATATTCCTTCCGCAATAGTTGATGTAAAAACAACCCTGGAACCGAATATAAAAGTGAATAAAATTTACGATCTCTACGATGTCCAACTCACGGAATTGGCCGCAGGCGCCTTCTCAAGATTGGTTTCTGGAAAAAATATGCAGTTGAGTTTTATCTCAATGGATCCAAATTCAACTTTCCCGCATCATATACACCCGGAAGAACAAATGATGTATGTGTTACGGGGTGGCTGTGATGAAATTCTTCTCGATGGTAAACAAGCCATGAAAGTAAACGATGTAGTACGCATTCCGGGCAATATGGTTCATGGTGCCGAAATTGGCGAGCTGGGTTGCGATGCATTAGATATTTTCTGGCCTGCACGTGCCGATTATTTAGCAAAAGAAAAAACTAGAATGGTAGCTTATCGTGCAATCATTCCTGAAAATGCAAAATTGGAATTGGCTGTTGATGGTAAGAAAACAAAACCGGAACTGAATTTCAGTGAAGGTCCGAAATGGATGAATGGCAAAGTTTACTTTTCAAACATGTATTTCGACCAAAGTTTTAATGCTAATCCGAAGAAAAGTTCAACGGTTGAGTTGGACCCAGGTGGTAGCTACAGGAATATTAGTGAGGGTAAAATGCAGACCAACGGATTGTATCCTTATAAAAATGGTAACCTGATTGTTTGCGATATGATGGGACACCGGGTAGTTGAAATGACAACAAAAGGGGAGGTGGTAAAAGTGCTTGCTGATAAGTATGATGGAAAACTGATCGATGGTCCCAATGATGTGGTAACAGATGCTAAAGGCGGTTTTTATTTTACCGACCCTCAGTTTACCATGGAACCGAAAAAATTCCAGCCGGGCCGTGCTGTTTATTATGTTTCGCCGGAAGGAAAAGTAGCTAGATTAACTGAGCCGAACGAATTTGCTATGCCAAACGGAATTGTATTATCACCTGATGGCAAAACACTTTATATCAACAATTGCTATGATGATGAATCGTGGTTCCCGATAAATAGTGCAAAGGATAATTTTATATGGGCTTACGATGTCAACCCGGACGGAACGATCAGTAATGGCCGCAAGTTCGCAACATTATTTCTTACAGGAAATGTTTTAGACAGAAAAGGAAAATCTTCCAGCGCTGACGGGATGGCAATTGATAAACAAGGAAACATTTACGTTGCCACATATTACGGTGTTCAGATATTTAGTTCTAAAGGGGAGTTTGTTGGAATGATAAACCTGCCTTCATTTCCGGTGAGCCTTTGCTTCGGAGATTCGGATATGAAAACGCTTTATATTGTAAGCTATAGCAAGGTGTATAAGATCAGAACTAATATGGAAGGGTTTGTGAATTATTTGTAAACTAATTATTCTTCAGCATAGTTGAAGAATGATTAAATAGATTTATCCGTTTGGGCGATTACATTAAATATTATAAACAAGCTATATGAAGAAAATTACGTTTCTCCTGTTTTCACTTGCACAGTTTTTTTCAGCATTTGCACAAGAGGCCAAGCCTCCTACGGGAACTATTGAATTTATTTCTAAAGAACTATCCAAACTCATCAACAAAGATGCAAAGGTTGAAATAATAGCAGGGGGTTTTCAATTTACAGAAGGGCCGCTGTGGCTGGATAAAGAAAAAATGCTTTTATTGTCCGATGTTCCGGGTAATACTATTTATAAATGGACAGAGGCAAATGGCAAAGAAGTTTACGTGAAGCCCGGAGGTTATACAGATACTGCAAAGCGGGGTGGATTTATGGGTCCCGACGCCCTTACACTTTCTCATGATGGAAAATTATTGGTTTGTCAACATGGCGACAGAAGAATTGCCATGATGGATGCTCCTCTTAATGCTCCACAATCAAAATTTATTACAGTTGCTGGCACCTACAATGGTAAAAGATTCAACAGTCCCAACGATCTTTTTCTGACTGCCGGCGGTGATCTTTATTTCACTGATCCATCTTATGGTTTAGAAAGAGGAGCAAGAGACCCTAAAAAGGAAATTGCTTACCAGGGTGTATATAGAATGAACAAGTCAGGACAAATAACATTATTGATAGATTCGATTGCCCAACCAAATGGCATCGGAATCTTTCCGGGCGGAAAAAAATTGCTTGTGGCTAATTCAGACAACAGGAAGAAAATGTGGTACACATATGATCTTGCATCGGATGGTTCATTGATGAATGCAAAAGTATTTTATGATGTTAGCAGCGAAAAAGCTGCTGGCCTTTGTGATGGATTTAAGATTGACAAAAAGGGTAATGTATTTGCCGCCGGTCCCGGTGGTATCTGGATATTTACCAAGGCAGGCAAACTGATCGGAAAAATAAATATCAATGGTGTGACCCCTTCCAACTGCGCCTTAACGCCGGATAATAAAACTCTTTTTATAACAGCTAATCAATATTTATTAAGAGTAAAGATGCGTTAAACAAAAAATAGCCAGCGAACAATGGATGCAGTAATCAAGGCATGGAAAACAAGCAGGAAATTATACCTGGAGTATTTTGATAAATATTCATTGGAACAATTAAATATAGTGCCGGAAAAATTTAACAATAATCTTATCTGGAATATCGGGCACATCATTGCCGCGCAGCAATCATTAGTTTATAAAACATCTAACCTGCCCATAAATATTCCGGATGAGTTTTTTGACCGGTATAAACCTGGTACCAGGCCAACCGGTGCGGTTTCACAGAATGATGTCAACGAAATAAGATCTCTTTTGACCTCAATGATTCATCAAACAGAAACGGACCTTGCTAACGGAAGATTTATCTCATTTACTGAACGGAATACGATAACAGGATTTCACCTTGGCAACTTGCAGGATGCATTGGTATTTAACAATTACCATGAAGGGCTGCATCTTGGTTATATGAAGAGCATTGCAAGATTTGTGTAAGCAAGACTGGTCAAAATTGTTGCCCTTGTTTTTGTCATCTTTAGCGGTAGCCATTCCTTTTTTCGATATACTCCAATGCCTGGCGGCTCAATAATTCATGTCCGCCTTCAAAAATAGTAAGCATGGTTTTTTTTGATGAGTTTTGATAATAGATCAATCTATTGGCTAATTTTCTGGAAGTATCTGGCACCGGAAATGTTTGTGTATTAAGCATAGTTTTTTCATTTTCATTGCTTACATATTTTGTAATATCTTTTTCATTATAGTCGCCGAGGATCTTGTTGTAAAAGTTGATAGATTGAGAAATCGGAACGACAGCACCGTTGTGTCCATCACGAATACCAGCGAAAATCTGCAACGTACTTTTTTTTCTCTTTTTAACCGGGGTTGTCCATGCTAATGGAGAACGTTCTTTGGCTTTTAGTGAATCAAACTTATTATCAGCACCTGTGCATTTGATAATTTCTGCGGCGTATTTATTTTTTCTTTCAACAGATTCTTTATACCAGGCTACCAGGTCAGATATAGATGCCCATGAGGAAAAAGCGCTGATCTTGTGCCGGGATCTCATATACATAGCGAGGGTTGCGTACCCGCCGCCGCTATATCCAACTATATAGATTTTATGCTTATCGACATTCATATTTTTTAATGCCCAATCAATGGCTTCATCTATATCTGCAATAACAAACTCGCTGCAGCATGCTTTTGCATGATTGTTTACACCGCGGAAATTTGGAAAAAGGTAATTATAGTTTTTATTTTCTGCAATGGCATCTAAACCTATTGTTTTGAGCGAATCCGCAGTATAACTCCAAGAGTGCAGTTGCACGATCAATGGTTGTGGATTGTCTTTAGTTGATTTATAATAATAGATAACCTGGCTGTATCCATCAAGGGAAGATTTAACGCTGTCTTTATTTAAAAAAATAGTTGCGTTATCACGATTATTGCTTTGTCCGTTAGATACATAGCTTATGATACAAAAAAAACCTGTCAGTATAGATTTTGTAAACGCAGTTGGTCTCATAAGTATCATTTGTTTTGTTCAGCTCAATTTTCTTTCGTTATTCTTAATGCCTGATATATCATAATTCGTTCATGATCGTTTTTGTGTCCCACTATTTGTCTTTTACTTACTAAACACTTCAATCAATACTTCCCTGTTTTCTTTGATATCAATTATATAATCTCCTTTATCATTTGGATGTTTGCGGGCATAGATGCCTTGTTTATAAATACTCGGCGAAAGGTCACGGTTGCGCAGGTATTCATTCCATTCTTTTTTATCAGCATCAGTAAGAGTTCCTTTGTTTTGTTTATCCATCATCTTGATCATAAATGGTTCACGGGAATTACTTACCCAGCGAGTAGCATCCTGTCTTACTTCAACTTTATATTTTCCTTCTACGGGCCCCCGGATTTTTGGTACCAAAAATCTTCCTAATTCACCCGTACCAGTATTGTTAATATATACAATTACCGGAGGCGCTTCAGCATCATTCACTGGCGTTAGTATTATCATGCCTTTTACCAATGGAGAGCCATCCAATTTTACCACACCCGATAGAGCCACCTGTTGTTTGCTGGTAAGAAATCCGCCAACTGCCAGCCAATTATGCAACAGGTTCGTCCATTGTCCCAATATAGGATCACCAAGAGCAAAACCGGTTCCATGTATTCCATTTTGAAAGAAATGTGCTTCTACAGGAACACCAGCACGATATAAGCGGCTGAACATTTCCTGCATACCGCCATTGCTGCTCCTGTCTTCTGCAGTGCCATACATAAATGTTGGAGGTAAACCAGCCACTACAGTTGAATCAATATTACCTGGGATCCGCATAGAGCCATAACTAAGGATCATAAAATCCGGTTTAGATGAAAACTGATCCAATGGATCTGTTGCGTTGCTTTGTGCCGGTACTGTATTCACCGCCATATCAGCAATCAGGTTGGCGCCGGCAGAAAAACCAATGGCGCCCACACGATCAAAGGAAAGATGATACTCAGCTGCATGACTCCTGATGTATTGCATAGCCCGTTCTCCGTCTTTTATCCAATCAGTACGATCATAAATAGGTCTTAACCTGTAACGAAGTAAAAATGCAGTAATGCCATGATCTTTCAACCACTGAGCAACAAGCACACCTTCGTGATCCACTGCCCGAATGGTAAAACCTCCGCCAGGTACAACTAAAATAGCAGCACCATTGCGTTTGGATGCTTCAGGAACAAAAGGAATTACAGCCGGCTTATCTTCATCGCTTACACCCGTAGCGCCAGGTGCACCTTTAGGCCACAGAAGAATCGGATCAGCAATTTTTTGAGCAAATGCAGAAAAAGCAAATGTTGTAAAAACAAGAGTGACCAAGAAAGGCAGTTTCATAATTCAGAAATAATTAAATAATTAATAATTGTACAGCATACATGCAGAATTCATTTAGGAAGATCGGTAAAATAATTTTCTTCAGGGGAAAGTTTCTTATCGGCAACCCAATTTTTTTGATTGTTATTCTGCACTTTTATTTTTATGCTTCCGATAATACGGCCCTGCTATAACACACGCCGGGGAAACAGGTATTTTTTGTATCTTTCTAAAATTGGTGCTAATATGAGGACCTTGCCTAAAATAGTTTTTTTATTGATGCTCGGTGCTCTCTCTGAAACCCGGGCAGTAGCTCAATCAAGTAACCCTACAAATTATTGTGTCTGGATGTATACTATGTTGGGACCTGGTAATTACTTTAAAAACGATACATTGAAAGTTTGTAGCGGATCAACGATTGGTGGAGGCTTTAGTAATACTTTACCACATACTACCTATAAGTTGGATAATGGCTTTATCAGTTATACGAGTGATTCATTAGGAAGGATCCAGTTACCTCCAATAACTTCCCCCGGACAGCACTGGTTTGAGATTACAAAAGATGGCTGCACGGCAAGGGATAGTTTTTACATTCTTTATGTGACACCCCCAGTTGTACGTCTTGGAAATGACACTACTTTATGTGGGGGCGACAGCCTTGTTCTCAATGCGGGTAACCCCGGGGCAAAATATGTCTGGAACAGTAACTACAATAGTGCTAATCAAAATCAAACTTTTGTTGTAAGGGAAGCAGGTAAATACCGGGTAATAGTAACAGTTCCGGGCTGTTCCTCAATGGATACAATTGAAGTAAGTTACAAAGCACCTTCCAACTTATCGCTGGGCCCGGATAAACTAATTTGTAAAGGTGATTCTTTTTTGCTTTATCCTGCCTATGATGTTAATGCCAAATATCTTTGGCAGGATGGATCTACAAAGCCCGCATTTAACGTATCAGGTCCGGGTACATATTCAGTTCGCATAGACGAAGCATGTGGAATTTTTTATGATACCATTATCTTCACAAGTACTAACTGCAAACTTTATGTGCCGAACGCTTTCACTCCCAACAACGATGGAAAAAATGATGTATTTAAGGTTGTTGGCTACGATAACCTTTCATTTTTTCGTTTCAGAATTTATAATCGCTGGGGAGCTGAGGTATTCTTTTCTGTATTACCAGAAAAAGGATGGAATGGTCTTTTAAAAGAACAGCTACAACCACAGGGAGTATATGTTTGGATATTGGAATATAAAAAGAAATATAGCCCGGAAGTTTTTTTCCAAAAAGGGACTGTTACATTGATCAAGTAGCTTGCTTAAGAAAAAGTACATCCTCTTTTTCCCAAATCATGCGGCCCGCTTGTGCAATTATTGCTGTTTCAACTGAATCACCTCCCAGTTATCAGTCCTGAAAGGTATAACAGGCAAACCTTCTTTATTAAACACATTAGACATAGCTGTATTGCTGAATGAAAACCTTACAGCTACCGGGTTAGCGATCTGTTTATTTGAAACAACTATCTTGTCCTTTTCTAATTTCACTTCTGCCGGCAAAAAGTTTTGATCACTTCCTGCAATGAGAAACTCGGTTGGTGCTCCATCGCTTTTTACCATGAAGCCGTTAGGAGCATTGTCAAAATAAAGATTGATCTTTCCTTTGCTTGCATCCATTCTTTTATACTTCGGGTTTAAATAAACAGGTGCAGGAATGGGTTTCTTATATGTTTCTGCCAATGCAATATTCGCGAGTCGTAAACCCACATCTAATTTATTTTTCGGGTGCTGGTCTTTTACATTGTCAACCAGATCGGTGATGACAACCATACCGGTTTTCGGATAAGATAAAGAACGGGTTTGTTGTTCCATCAGCAATGCTGCTTCGTAGGTGTTTTCGTATGTATAAGGAGCGATCTGTACATAATAGAAAGGAAAATCCTGTTCAAATTGTTTACGCCATGCGCCGATCATACCAGTAAACATTTTTTCATAAGTGTTAGCCCTGGCTGTATTTCCTTCACCCTGGTACCAAATAATACCTGCAATGGTATAATTCGAGATTGGATAGATCATCGAATTGTAAATATAGCCGGGCTTGTTAGGCCTGTATGTTACATCTCTTATTTTGGTTGCTGCTTCTTTCGTTGCTGGATCGCTGTCGAGTATTTCATTTGGTTCCCATAATTCCACCGGCGTACCGCTCCATGCTGATTGAATAAGAGCGATGGGAATATTATTAAGTTCCTGGTGCAGTTTTTTCCCAAAGAAATATCCTGCAGCACTGAATCGTCTCAACGTTTCTTCATTGCAGGTCACCCATTCGCCTTCGCAGTGATCCTGCGGGTATTCGGAAGT
The DNA here is from genome assembly GCA_036524255.1 of Chitinophagaceae bacterium. Taxonomy (GTDB): domain Bacteria; phylum Bacteroidota; class Bacteroidia; order Chitinophagales; family Chitinophagaceae; genus VBAS01. The sequence continues at coordinate 180 of DATDCP010000178.1, read as the reverse complement.
TTTTTTGAAGACAGTAAAGAATCGGATCTTATCATTCTTGCAGTTGGGAAGTTCATCTTTTATCTGCTGGTTGTAGCTCATTTCCATGTTTGACTGGCCTGAACAAATCCAAACTTCCCCGATCAAAATATTTTCCAGTACAATTGTATTTATTCTTCCTTTGATAGTAATAGTATAAGG
>DATDCP010000177.1:0-5380 GCA_036524255.1 Chitinophagaceae bacterium | reverse complement strand
ACTTGCCTTCGGGCATTGTATTCAGATATTCGATAGTATAGGCTTTTGCCCGTTCCCAATCTTTTACCATTTGAGCTTTTATGCCTTCAGCACTTAATGATTGCGCTTGAATATTTGATGGCGTTACTAAAACAAAAAGTGACAGCAATAAAACTGTCATTAAGATATTTTTTTTAATAACATATTTTTTGGACAAGCAAATTAGTGAAAAGAAAATGAAATCTATTTTAATTGTAAAAGAATATAATTCGCAATTGCGTTACTTGTTATAGTTGTGGCTTCCTTACCATCAAACCATACATAATGACCCGCTTTCATATTTCTGTGCTGAATGGTTCCATTCAATGTTATATCGATCAAAGCATTTCCCGTACTCACAAAAAGGTATCCGGATCTTGAAGAAGGCAGTTTCATTGTTTGTCCTTTGCTGAATCTCATTTTATAGCCGGTTACTAATTTTTCATTGAACAAGGTTGTTATTTCATCGTCATTTAATTTTAAACTACTTGCATCTATTAGCGAAACATTGTTTTTTGGTTGTCCTGCTATTAACTCTATATCCATTACATGAAACCAGTTTGTGTCATCATTCCAAACACGATGAATACGCGGCGTTGCAATAGCATCATACATTACTAGGCCTGAAATATTAGCCCCTTTTTGCGGTTGTTGCCCTGTTAACTGAGAGCCAACTTTCACATTTGCCAGCGTTAAAAACACAGATGGAGTATTATGTAAATGATATAACGTTGTATCTCCCGGACCTAAGTGCACATCAAGAATGCGGATAAATTCATTTTCAAAGACATTGTGATGCCTTGGCTCGTCTCTTACAGGTATTTGTGCAAAAGTAAATAGTGAACATGTAATGAAAGCTGTAAGCAGAATATATTTTCGCATGCCTAAAGATCTTTAAAATAAAAATGATATCTGAAACTTTGTTTAATAAATTTGAACCAAATAATAGTTATGATACCAGTAAAAGGATATGCGGCGACAAGCCCAACTACAGCATTAGCTCCCTACAGTTTTGAAAGAAGAGAATTGAGAGATCATGATGTATTGGTTGATATTTTGTTTTCCGGAATTTGTCATTCAGATATTCACCAGGTAAGAGATGAGTGGGGTGGCTCCATTTATCCAATGGTTCCGGGTCATGAAATTGTTGGCAAAGTGATCAAGGTTGGGGAGCATGTTGATAAGTTCAAAGTCGGTGATATAGCAGGTGTTGGTGTGATGATTGATAGTTGCAGAGAATGTAAGCCGTGCGAAAGTTTTATGGAGCAATATTGTGTGGAAGGAATGACCGGTACTTATAATAGTTATGAAAGAGATAAGGTAACAATTGCTCAAGGCGGTTATAGTACACAAATAGTTTGCGATGAAAGATATGTTTATCAAATTTCAGATAAGTTAGATCTCGCTGGTGTAGCTCCTTTACTATGTGCAGGTATCACTACTTATTCCCCATTGATGTTTGCCAAAGTAAAATCGGGAGATAAAGTTGCTATTGCCGGACTGGGAGGGCTTGGTCATATGGGTGTAAAATTTGCTGTAGCAATGGGAGCGGAGGTAACAGTGATCAGTACTTCGCCATCTAAAGAAAAAGATGCTAAAAAACTCGGGGCACATCAGTTTGTTCTACGTTCCGACAAAGCAGAGATGAAAAAGTATGAGAGATATTTTGATGTGGTATTAAATACACTTAGTGCCAAACATAATTTAGAAACCTATTTACACTTACTAAATCTTGAAGGCAAAATGCTGGTGGTAGGATTACCAAAGGAACATCCCAATGTAAATCCAATGGCATTGATCTATAATCGACGTTCGATTATTGGATCAATGATCGGGGGAACTGTTGAGACACAGGCAATGCTTAACTATTGCGCAGAAAAACATATTGTTGCCGACGTGGAAGTAATACCTATGCAAAAAATAAATGAAGCTTATGAAAGGGTTTTAAAGAATGATGTGAAATACAGGTTTGTGATAGATATGGCAAGCTTGAAATAATGAGATCATTTTTTTTGAGTTCCCAACCAGATCAATCCATCCACGATCATTTTATCCTGGATGTCATTCCCAAATTGAAATGATAATTCTTTGTTTGTCCGATTGTCGTAGTCAATATCGTTGTGACCCATATTGACATAAAGCATTTTGTAATTCTTATTGGTCCAAACAACAGGATAATATCCGCTATGCCATATTTCAGATTGTTTTGGTCCATTTCCCAATGGAAAACTTGTTGGGTCTATCGACAAAAGAATTTTTATATCAGGATTTACACGCATATCTTTTTCCCAACGATACCATTCATTTGGCGATGACTTAAAAGTTATGGGTAAATTTTTTGTAACAGGATGGCTTGTGTCTTCAACACGGAGAATTGCTGAGGTAGGGTGCCATGTATTGCTTTTATATTGTCCTGCGCCAATGAAAGTATTATGGTACCAATCCCAGTTTTGAGGATAAGCAGAATTATTCAAAGCAAACCCTGCAAAATGAAAACCTAAAAATGCGCCACCTTTGTCCATGTATTTTCTAAAAACATCTCTTTGTGTTGTTTTTTCAGGTCTTGTATCGAGAAAAACCACAACCTGGTATTGAGAAAGGAATTCTTCATTAAGATTACTCCAGTTACTGGTGGAATCATAAGAGAAATTATAAAAGATGCCCATTTGAGGAAACCATTTATTGGCCTCATGAACAAAGCTGATATGTGCAAGATCTGATTTTGCCGTATAGAAGCCAATCACTTTAAATAACGGAGTTTTGTTTTGTGCATTCAGGATTGCAATAAAACCAAAGCAAATGCAGGTAAGCAGGGTCTTGTGAAAGTATTTGTTTGTGATTTTCATCATTAATTTATCGGATCAGCGCAGAGGTTCCTTTTTGTTTATAAATTACATTATTTACTCCAACTCCTTCCGCCATCCAAACAACTACCTGTGATGATTGCGCTTTGCCATTGATCATCCCGTTCCAGCCCTTCGGATCGTCTTTCATATCAAAGACCAATTGCCCCCAGCGATTATAAACTCTGAAATATTTAAACTCTTTCATCCCAACCGGAATAGGTTTTAAATAATCATTTAATCCGTCCAGGTTAGGTGTAAACCCGGAAGGCACATAAAATTTTACTTCTCTAAAAACTTTTACCAGTTGCGTATCCACTGTCACACATCCTGCCGCTGTTTCAATTGTAATTGTATAAAGCCTGTCAGATGTTCCGTTGAAAAAAGGAACAAGACTACTTGTAGAACTTAAAAATGAAGGTGGGTTCCATTCAACACCAATACCAAAATCTCTGGCTTTTAGCTGTTGCGGATAATTTATTACTGCATATTCAGTTGGATAATTGATTCCCGGTCGCGGTGTCTCGATCGCAACGATCTTTTCTTCGGTTAAAGCAACACATCCATCGTCATTAGATAGTCTGGCACGGTAAGCACCCGATTGATTTGCTCTATAGCGAACACTGTTCTGGCTATTTATCGGGGAGTTATCTTTCAGCCATTGAATGCTAGTTGTAGGATTAACAAAGAAAACAGTACTGTCTCCACTCGTGCTACAATAGGCAAGTCTGCCTGCAACTCTAATTGAAGTATCAATGATCGATGCCACTACGACGACACTGTCCGTGTCCGGGCAGCCTCCGCCTGCACTGCTGGTTGTAAGTACATATGTGGTCGTTATATTAGGCCCGGCACGTGGATTAGCAATATTCGGATCGGACAATCCTGTTGGCGGATCCCAACTATAGCTTAATCCGGGTTTCGGATTAACGCCGATAAACACGGGACTAGCATTGCATGAAAGGGTGTCTCTGCCAGCATTGGAAATGACGGTTAATGTATCAATAAGTTTGGCATAAAGCGTATCAAGACAACCATACCCATTATATGGCTCTACCTGCACAGCAATAACAGTTCCGACAGGCGGAGGTGGATTAAAGAGAATATTCTGTGAACTTCCCAGTGTTTGAGAGAAATTATTATTAAACCATGTATAGTTCTGATAACCATAAGGAGCGGTTACATTAACGAAAGCGTCGTCAGGACAATAAGTAGCTCCGACGAACTCACTGCTGCATTCAGAATTTACATCTATATAGGCATATCCAAAATGGCGGGTAAATGTACAATCTCCTGTTTTAAAAAAAAGGCGAATTGTTTTACCTGCATTGTTATTAAGGTTTATACTTACTGCCGACCAATCTTTACACCATATGCTTGTTGTATCCTGTTGGTTAGAAGAAAGAAAGAAACCTGGAAGTATGTTTCCAAATGGAATAAAAGTAAATGAGGAACAATTGAGGACCGTATTATCTGTTACATTGGTTACTTCAATATCTAATCTTGGTTGCTGAAAAATTTCGTGGTGAGGGTCCTGGAAAACGACGGCGTAATGGTAGATAAGCGAATAGACATCCTGTCCGGCGGGAATCGTGAATTCATATGAAATTCCTTCAGCCTGCCCACCACCGGTATTATTTCCAAGTCTTACGGAATGTCCACTTCCATTTGGGCAGTTGACAGGGAACCCGCCAAAAGGATCCAGCTCTGTGCTATTCGAATACATAGTATGCTGATTGGGCACTGGACCGCCTGCTGCTGAAAGATACATTGTATTTACCCCACCGCCTGCTGACACATTTCCTGTGTAGCATGTCCAGTTCGCAAAAGTGCCGGTTTCGAAATCGATATTTGGCGGACATATTTGAGGATAAGATTGAAAAGAGAAGAGGCAAGCAAAAGTAAAAGGCATTAAAAATTGCGCATATAAGAAATTCTTCTTTATGACAGTTTCGCCGGGTATTTGCACAATTTTTAGATTGAATTCTAAAGATAAAACTAACTTAAGTAAAACGCTAGACTTTTCTGATAGGTTGCCAATAAAAAGCCATTCTAATGACTTGATCCGTAGATCCTCGTTTAAATGCCAGCCAGGATTTATTATTGTTTGCCTGCAATACCATCTTCACAGGGTTATTAGTAGATTTGCCATATTAAAATTTGTCTATGAGATCCTTTTTTATTTGTATAGTTTGTTTGTTATTTGTCAGTAGTGCATTTGGTCAAAAAAGCGACCCAAAGGTATCTACACCTGATCCCAATAAAAAAATACAAATAGTGGAGACAGCCTGCGGCGAGTGCCAGTTTAAACTTTCTGGTAAAGACTGTGACCTTGCAGTGAGAATAGATGGCAGATCTTATTTTGTTGACGGCACCGATATAGACTCACATGGAGATGCACATGCAAAAGATGGTTTTTGTAATGCTGTCAGAAAAGCTGAGGTGCAGGGCGAGATAGTAAATGATCGTTTTAAAGTAACATATTTTAAAGTGCTCAAGAGCCCTGAAAAAAAAGAACA
>DATDCP010000176.1:0-2628 GCA_036524255.1 Chitinophagaceae bacterium | reverse complement strand
AAGAAAAGGAGTAAAAGAATTATCCAGTATTATTTTCATTACATGCAGCATTAGTGCTTTCGCATAGCCCATACCCCGAAAATCGGGATGTGTGCATACAGCGCTTACTTCCATATATGGTTTGGGATGCATACGCTGTCCTGTTATTGCAGCCAATCGGCCTTCAATAAAAATTCCGAAATAATTTTTGAACCTGATGGTTTGTTGTAAAAAAGGGCCGGGTCTTGTGAGTGCAGTTAATTCGATCATTTGGGGAACATTTTCTTCTGAAAGAGGAACAATTAACGAACTGTTCTTAGTAGAGAATGTATTTACAGCGTGTTCATATACCATTTGGGTTACATCCATGGGCTGTATCAGTTTCCACCTGCTTTCATCATGATCCATTTTATGTAACGATGAAATGGCCACATTCCTATTGGCCGGAATAAATTCATACAGTTTTTTTAGGTTATCATCATTTAAAACTTTCATTCCGGCAAACGGAGCAATCTCAGGCAAATAGCAACCAACATCCCCGTTTATAATAGCAATATCATTGTTGCCAGTTGATATAGCATTCCAGATCATATTATCCAGGATGTGATCCATTTTGCTGTTATTTTAGAAAAAGAATATCATTTGAAATAAGTATCAATCTCCCCCTTGATAGGCAAGGTCAAAGCAATTCTATAACCATACTAATTATTCGCTGCTGGCAGCATATTTCTTATTGCCATGATCTTCCATTTTTTCTTATCAGCGATAACAATAAAGGTGCTCCACATTTTCCGTGCAGTACCATCTGTGTTTTGTATTTCATACCGGCAATCTACAATGGCAGATGAAGGAGTAATAGTCTGAATTTTTTCAACTTGAAGTGTTCTTGTTCCCGGGCTATTGGCAGAACTTTTCATCATTCCCTCTACAGCGGCATTTATTCCTACCCGCCACTCACCAGTAGAAACCAGCTGATCCACATCGGGTGTTAATATGGTTTTTAATAATACTGTATCTCTTTTTTCTCTTGCCTGTGAATATTGATCAATTAAAGAAGTGATCGCTTTTTGTAGCTTGTCGTTTACTTTTATTTCCTGGCCATATAAAACTATAATGCAGGCAAGATGTGATAAAAGCAATAAAGTAGTTTTTTTCATGATAATAATTTATTGGTTCTCTTATGAGGCAAATATCTAACAATTAAATTTTCTCTCCTACCTGGCTTCCAGGGGCAGCTATCCTAGGTTTTAAATATTACCTGCTCCAATTTCTACTGGCGATTAAAGCCAGGCAAAAGTTCTTAACTTCATCAACAAAACAAGTAGTCCCCAATTTTTATACAATCATCCATATTATGAGCCATTCAATTAAACTAATTTCCCTCTTCCTTATTGTTATTTTTTTCGGCTGTTCGTCAGCAAAAAAAATAACGCAACCCGAAAAAATATTGGTATTCAGTTCTACCAAGGGCTATCGTCATAAATCGATTGACGCCGGTAAACCAGCGCTAATAAAAATGGGTTCCGAAAAAAATTGGACCGTGGATACAACAGAAGATGCAACAGTGTTCACTGAAGCAAATCTTAAACAATATGGTACAGTTGTATTTTTAAATACAACAGGTAATATTTTAAATGATGAGCAGCAAATGGCTTTTCAGAAATACATAAATAGTGGTGGTGGTTTTGTAGGGATTCATGCCGCTACGGATACAGAGTCTGATTGGCCATGGTACAACAATTTGGTAGGGGCCTATTTTGAAAGCCATCCAAGGCCCCAGGTAGCTTTATATAATGTTGTAAATAAAAATCATCCGGCAGTTAATTTTATGCCTGATACTTTACGAAGACTCGAAGAGATCTACAACTTTAAATCTTTTAAAAAAGAATTAGTAACTGTATTAATGACCATCGATGAAAAAAGTTATACGGGTGGTAAAATGCCCGATTATCATCCGATAGCATGGTATCACAATTATGATGGAGGAAGAGCCTTTTATACGGCGTGGGGACATCACCCGGAAGCTTTTACCGAACCTGTATTTCTTCAGCATCTTTCCGGGGCCATCCAATGGGCGTTAATAAAGTAATTCTTTTATCAATAATAAATTAATAAAGAATGACTGATAAAAAAAAGGAGCCGCCTGTTGACAACAGCAGGAGAAGTTTTTTAAGGCATTCGGCAACAGCCCTTGCAGGATATATGATTGTACCACGTTTTGTGCTGGGAGGACATCGGTATGATGGTTCTAAATACATTCCTCCAAGCGACATGATCTCACTGGGTTTTATTGGTTGCGGAAAGCAAGGACGCATACTCAGCAATTTCTTTTTGAATACAAACGAGATCCGCATCGCTGCATTGAGTGAAGTGTATAAAGACAAAACCGAACTGATGCTGAAGACTATAAAAACGAACCAGGAAAAAAACAAACAACCTGCTACTAATGACATTGGCGTTTATAATGATTTTAGAGAATTACTTACCAGGAAAGATATCGATGCTGTAGTTATTGCAACTCCAGACCATTGGCATGCTGCAGTGGCGGTTCGGGCGGCGGAAGCCGGAAAAGATATTTATTGTGAAAAACCATTAGCGTTTACTGTAAAAGAAGGAAGGGCCATGGTGAATGCTACACGGAAACACAAA
>DATDCP010000175.1:0-4559 GCA_036524255.1 Chitinophagaceae bacterium | reverse complement strand
ATAACTCCCATAACGCTCTGGATTTTTTTAATCTGAGAAGAATGTTCAAAGATAAATAATTAGGGTTCTGTAAAAGAAAATAATTGAATGAAATGCAGAGACAGGGCATGCCTTGTTTGTACATCTTCATTTTGGCGCTTTGCGAAACAGCCACCAACAGATGATCGTAAAAAAAAGATTGGGCACCCATGCTGCAAGAAGCGGATGAAAATCTCCTTTGACTGAAAATGTAGATGAAAATTTATCTGCAAGAATAAATATTGCGGCAATAATAAGACCGATCGCAATGTGCAAACCGCTTCCTCCTCTTGTTTTCCGGCTTGCGATGATTGCACCAATAATAGAAAGAAGAAATACGGAAACAGGCGTAGCGCTGCGGCGATATCTCTCTACTTTCAACGTATTAAGCCCCTCGGTGCCCCGCTGCTCTTCCATATGAATGATATTTAATAATTGAGAAGTCGTCAATTTATCTTTTAAATAATAATCGTATTTGAGATCGCCTGGTTTTAAATGAAGATCGATATTATAAATAGGATATATGTTTACAATTTCTCTTTTTTCTTCCACTTTCCTTTCTATTGCATTTGTTAGTTGCCAATTTCTTTTAGCGGTGTCCCATTTCATGGCGTCAGCTCGCAGGTTATAAACTACCTGGTTTCCTTTTGTACGATGCATAAAAAAACCACCCGCAGTTTTCATAACGGAATCATAGTATTTGATCCCGATATAAGAATTAGAATCAGAACGGCGATAATAAGTATCCTTATAACCGACCTGTCCAAGATCTTGCCTGTCAAAATACTTTACATGAAAAATACTCCTGATCTCATTGCCTTTTGGAATAAATTCCCTGCTGGCAATATAGAGCAATGATGCAAGTATGATCCCTCCAAAAAAATAAGGCCGTAAAAAGCGTATGTAACTGGTGCCGCCGGCAAGAATTGCGATGATCTCAGAACGCATAGCCAAACGGCTGGTGGTATAAATGACCGAAATGAATACAAATAAAGGAAAAAGTAAACCCCATATATAAGGTATAAATCCGATATAGTATTGAGTAAAGATCTGGCGGGTGCTAAGGCCTGATTTTACAAAATTCTCTGTGTGTTCACTGCTATCAATCGCCACAGCGATCATAGTAAAAAGTATCATGCTAAAGAAAAAAGTGACGAGGACCTTCTTCAATATATACCAATCGATCTTCTTCATTCGATTGCAAAGGAAATGAATATTGACGAAAGATTTTGTGAAGAATAGTTGCTTGAGAAAAAGTAATTTCTTCTCAATTATTTTTCTTCAAGAATTCCCCAAATCCAAAATTCACTCCTCCTACTGCAAATATTTTTTGTGGATCTGAGTAGTGAACTGAATTGCCATCAAAGTTTCTTCCAAAGGTGGCCTTAAACGTAATCAAATCATTTATTTTATAATCAAAGGAAACATCAACACGATTAGTCCATTTTGATTCAACCGTAGTCGGTTTTTTCGTCAACATCCTTGCTATGTATTCTCCCGAAAGGCTAAACCTGTTATGTGTATATTGAACTTTTGCCCCAATATCAAAATAATCTGTCACATCTACTTTTGAATTATTAAAAGTCATTCTAAGAACAGCCATGAAATCAAGAAAGTCTATTACAGTAGGATCCTTTCTTGTATTGATCCTATAAGATGGTGTTAGCCAGATCGCGGTTTTTGCACTTGTTATATTTTTCGCTTCATTATTTTGAATAACAGTAGCATTTCCTAATGCTAATTCCAGCATAAAACCTTCCCGTGTTAATGGAAAGACGGCCTGGTTCAACGTAGTAAGAAATTTACTTTCTTCATCTTCAATTGCGTCGATCTTCTGTTGCAGAAAATCAATATCACTTTCTTTCAGCGTAGCCTTACCCAGATCTTTTCTTCCAAAATCAGCTACAAAATCGACTAAAGCGTCATGATCAGGATCTGTATTCTTTTTAGTTTTTCTCCACTTGTCAATAGCACTTTTAACAGTCACATCATTTCCTACCTGCAATTGCCCCATGAGTGATTGATAAAGATTATCTATCAATTTGTTTTGGATTAGCGAACTTATCAGGGTTTTTCTGCTGACATTGCCATTAAAAAGGTTACATCTAAATCCAATCCCAAATCCAGTCCCAGGCTCAAGATTGCCGAAGGTCAGCGTGTCTGATTCTGAAGTTGCGAATGAAAAGGTAAAAGTTCTGGCAATATTGTTAAGCACATTATTATCATCTTTTATAAACTGATATAAACTTACACGTTTTCCACTGTCAGTTTTTGGATGCTTCCAATAAAAAGGAGTCGCTTCAATTGCAAAATTTGGTTGGAGCTTACCATTTACAATGGCTGATTGTGCTCCGGCAATAAAATCTGTTGGAGTTGTCGGCCTTTGTATATTTTGAGGATCGACACCCAAAACTGTATAAGCAGGTGCTGAAGTTAATTTTAAGGTTTCAAATTTTGGATCCTGACAAAATGATCTTACTCCACAAAAAAATATAAACAGGGTAAATATTTTTTTCATAGTCACTTGAATTTAATATTCGTAATAAAATTTTCGGGGTTGGTCTTGTCGCATGTTTTACTGAACTCAGCTATTGGTGTGTCCCCGGCAAGAAAAATAATTTTAAATTTTACTCTTGAAGGAATATTATCAGGAGCCCCATCCCTGATTCGCCTGATCCGTGAAAATGTTCGAAATTTTTTTCCATTTATTTCTTCTCCAGTACCAATATCCAGTTCTTCAGGTGCCGGGTCATCATTATACAAATCTTCTGAATTTCCTTGAATAGTCACGATGTGATCTGAATCGAACTTCCATCCTTCATCAAGCAATTCAATTTCTATTGATATTTTTATATCATCCTGTAAATTTTCTTCCGGGATTTTAAAATCAACAAAAGGCCCGTCATCTCCCAGGGAAATGGGGTTTGTAGCTTCCAGGTTTTTACTTTTGGTTTTACGTTTTGCTTTTTTTGCCATAGAATTTTTTTTATGCCTACTCTATATTCCGTTTTCGGCTTACCGGTTTTGTTAGAGTTTTAATGTATAGAGATAAAATCGCGGAAATAATAATCAATGAACAAGATTGGTGACTTTTAGGGGCTGCGGTAAAGATGAAATTAACTTTTAGAAAAACTAAAGTCAATAACCCCTTTGAGGGATTATTGAAAAGGAAAAAACCGCAATAGCTAAGGATTGAAAAGAAGGAAATTAGCTTTTTGTCATAGTTTTTCTTTTAACTGAATAATCATGCTTTCCTTCCATGATAAAAAATTATCTTCTTTGATTTTTTTTCTTGCTTCGGCTACCAACCACATGTATAAAGCAAGATTATGAATACTTGCAATGGTGAGACCTAGAATTTCTTTTGATCGCAATAAATGTCGTAAGTAAGATTTACTATAATAATTACTCACTTCACAGTCAAATCCATCATCGATAGGGGAAAAGTCATGTTCCCATTTTTTATTATCAATATTAATGATGCCTTTTGTAGTAAACAACATCGCATTGCGTCCGTTTCTTGTTGGCATAACACAATCAAACATATCAATACCCATGCTTATACATTCCAAAATATTCCATGGTGTGCCAACACCCATTAAATAACGGGGTTTATCTTTTGGCAAATGTTCACAACAAAAATTACAGATCTCATACATGGTCGGTTCTGGTTCGCCTACACTTAATCCACCGATCGCATTACCTGTTGCATTTTTCGAAACTATATACTCGCATGATTCTTTTCTAAGTTCTTTATGTGTGCCACCTTGCACAATTGGAAACAAGTTTTGGGTGTAATCATATTTTTCACCACTAGCATTAAATTGGTTAAAACATCTGTCGAGCCAGCGGTGGGTAAGATCCATGCTTTTTTTTGAATAATTAAAATCGCTGCCGCCAGGTGGACATTCATCAAAAGCCATAATTATATCGGCACCAATACTACGTTGTATATCCATTACTCTTTCCGGGGAAAACAAATGCCTGCTGCCATCTATATGACTTTGAAATGTGACTCCTTCTTCTTTTATTTTTCTCGTGCCTGCTAATGAAAAAACCTGGTACCCCCCACTGTCAGTAAGCATCGGTTTTTTCCAATTAAGGAATTTGTGTATTCCTCCTGCTTTTTCAATTGTTTCCAATCCTGGTCGCAAATACAAATGATACGTGTTTCCGAGAATGATCTGCGCCTTTACATCATTTGCAAGCTGGTGTTGAGTAACCGCTTTTACGCTGCCCGCAGTACCAACTGGCATAAAAATAGGTGTAGAAATTTCACCATGATCCGTAGTAATTGTCCCGGTTCTGGCTTTAGAATTCAGTTCAGAATGTTCTAATTCAAATTTTAAAGAGGGCATAAACGGATGCAATATAAAATTTATGACAATCAGAACCTTTTCTTTTCAACACTCTGTGAAATCAATTTAAAAACTGTAACATTGCTCTGCCCTATTTTCGCAGCCACAAGCAACTATGGATCTTACATTTTTACAACACATCAATTGGTGGCAAATAGTTTTTTATGCATTTGCTGCAGTTAC
>DATDCP010000174.1:0-6637 GCA_036524255.1 Chitinophagaceae bacterium | reverse complement strand
GTCTTTACTCCTGTCTTCGCCATCAAGTGTGCCCGGAAATAAACCTGTGCCAGCTTTTAGCGCAGCGCCGCCGGTCTTTGTTTTATTTTCATAAAACATATACTTGACATAGAACGATGATGAATATCCATCATCAGTGGTTTGATCTCCATCATCATTGTATAAATAAGCAGCCATGGTAAATTCCCATTTAGGGAAAAGGGAATAGGTATTCATCAACATAGAATTTCTTTGTCCATATGTTGGGATCAGGGTGATGGTTCCATGTGCTTTTGACAACCAACTATCGGAATTGAATTGTTGCGCTTTGGCTTCACTAAGAAATAAAGCCATGAAAATAAAGTTCACCGCTATCAATTTTGCGGCATACACTTTTTTCAATGCAGATTTGTTCATAGATAAGGTTTATTGCATGAAAAAAACTTTGATAGGGGTCAGGATCTTTTCTGGATCATTTGACATTTGCTTTTTCCCAGGCTCTCACTTTTTTTCTTGCCGCATCAAACAATCGCTCATAATTACCTTTCAATAATTTTTGTTTGGCATCGGGTGTAAGTTTTTCAAATAAAGGTTTGTACATGTCCATTATTTTAAGATACGATGCCTGGTCAGATGGCGCCACTTCATCAGTGCCTATTACAAAACGATCAGGATATTTATTGATGACTGCTGCGGTATTGGCTGTTGCTTCAGGTGTTTCAGTAATATATTTTGCCACTTCAGTCCATGAAATATCAATGTATATATGTTTGTTTTTGGAATCGGCCAATGCTTTATCAAGCATTGCCATTTGGTCTTTTATAGGACGAACGATCCTTCCAACCCCGCAATGGGCCCAGATAATTGTGGTATTCGGATGGCGGTCAAATAATTTCTTTAGTTGCTCTATATCCCAGTTTTCCTGTCCAGCTTTTGGGAAAGGCATATTGATGTCATTGTGAAGAATAACCAGTAAACCTGATTCGGCACAGAAATCAAGTATGCGATCCAGGGCGGGATTATTTAAAGTAGCTACAGGTCCCGCAATTTTAGATGAAACAAATTCTTTATGAATTGTAAATTCTCCAATTCCTGTAAATACGCCGGGAAATGTTTTTAATACTCTTTTGATGTGATCTACAGCATACATATCAGCCGGATTGAAACCAGTTATCATCGGATCGAATCTTGCCTGCTGTTCTTTTGTAAGCGATTTATATGCCATCGCAATAGAGGCATCAGTAAAAGAATAATAATAAAGTGGATCATCAGTAGCGAGATAATAAGTAGGTGCATAATCTCCGCTGTTACTGTGGCTCCATAACTGTTGCAATGGAATACCAAATAAAGCAACACGACCTACTTTGTTCCCCATTATTTGTAAAAACTTTTTAATATCTGTTCCTTCCTGAACATAGTTTGTTAAATGAAAATGCGAGTCATGAAGTAAAAATGAATCTTTACTTCCCTGTGAAAAACCTTTGTTTGAAAACAGTAACAAAAAAAACACGGAAGCAATAATTGCTTTAGCAGCAAATGATGTTACTGAAATATGAGCGTTGTTTCTTTTAAAGCAAATCTGTTTCATGGTATTATTTTTTTAGAACAGAATTTTTATTTCAATCATTTCGTACGATCCATCACTAAAAAATGAAATGGTTGTTGATAATTAAAAATTAATCTCTAGGTCAAGATTAAAAGCAACACCGTTGCCACCCACAGCATACGGGTATGCCAAACCTCCGACAGGACACTTATCCAGGAAAATTGCCTGGGCGTTTATGCGGGTAGAAATAGTCTTCTTAAATGGAAAAAAGTTAAAACCTGCTCTCACTTCTGATGGATCGCCATACTGTCCAAAGATCCTGGAATACGTTGTGTAAAGCTGGAATTTTCTTGGAACAATCATAGCTGATGCAAGAAGCTGAAATCCGTCATCATTAAGTTTATCAAAAGGCAAAGGCGTGGTAGAACCTATTGTCTTGAACTTATCGATCTTCCGCCAATAATATTCTCCTTCAATTGCAAAGCCTTTAAGTTTTGCACCAGCATCAAAACAAAACATCATATCCCGGGCTTCATCAATCTGTACTCCGGGAGCGAATAAACTTGGTGAGAAAATGGAGTTTCCGTCTGAAACACGCAGGGTTACATTTTCAAAAGCATCAGTATCGGGCTGACCTTGTCTTGTTTCAGTGCTTCGGGTAAAATGGGCACCTACTCTTGTAGCTACTTTCTCGTGCATATCATAATCGCCATAGCTACCATTGAACATACCATATTCACCAGTGGTAGGTAAAAAATAAAGTCCCGCTGCAAATGTATTAAGCTTGTTATCCATCTGTCCGGCGTCAACTCCCAAAGTACTCATGTTGTTTCCCAGCATAACATTGTAGTGAAGCTTCTTTGTAATTTCACCTCTTGCCTGTATTCCACTGGTATAAGAAGGACGCATGTACTCATCGGCTATTGTACGGTTATCAACTGACAACCAGTAAGGGAAATTTCCTTCGGTAGTTCTTACTCCGGGAAGCGCCATGATACCTCCTGTAAGTCTAAAATGCTTGCTAAAATTATAGGTAAGATTGCCTGCAACAACTACCTGGGCACCTTGTCCTTGGGATGCATTGGTTGTCCAGACATATAAAAAGTAATTAAACTTCGGGTCAAAAGCCCAGCCGGTAAAATAGACACTCACTTTCTGTAATTGAATATCCTGGCGGGTATCCACTGATCGTGTGTGCCCGAAACCATCAACATAGGTATCATCAAGCCCTTTTTGGTTGAGGTAACGGAAATAAGCATAGGAGCGGATGTTAAGTTCACCAAACTTCGATTTGGCTACCCGATGGCCTTGCATTGTTCTATAAGGAACATATTTAGTTGTATCATCTTCAGGAATAGCTGTCTGCGCATGAACCATCATGCTTATAGATAAAGCGAGGGTACTGGCAAAAATGGTACGCCAATTAAGAACTGTTTGAATTTTCATAAGCTAGTTAATGATAATTATTAAGGTTATATAAATTGATCCACAGTAATGCCATGCAATATAAAACTAACAAGGCAATTTTTTGTTAACTGGATCTGTGAACCTGCCTTTGAAAAAGGAGGGGCAAACTTAATTAGTTTTAAAAAACAACCGGCCTTAAGGATCGAGACCGGTTGCTTTTGTTATTATGTTAGTAGTTTTATTTTTTAGGAGTGATCTGGTAAGGATTTACGCCTAATTGTTCAATTATGTATTTAATGGTCTGAATTGCTTTTGCACTATTTCCAGCTGGTGTTAACGGAGGGGAGATAACTGCAATTCCAAACTTGCCGGGAATTACAGCAATGATGCCACCACCCACCCCTGATTTAGCCGGTGCACCAGTTGCAAAAAGCCACTGACCTGAGTCATCATATAAACCTGCCGTTGCCATTACCGGTAAAACGTATTTTACTGTTTCAGGGGAAACACATACTTTTTTGGTAACAGGATTTAATCCACCGTTTGCAAGTGTACCCGCCATTACTGCAAGATCTTTTGCATTTACACTGATAGCGCATTGTTTTGTATAAACGTCGGTAGACTGCACAGGATCAAAATACATTCTGCCATAGGCCAACAGGAGATGAGCAATGGACTGGTTGCGAAGATTATCCCCGGCTTCGCTTATATATACAGGCATATCAAGAGAAAGCTGTCTGCCGGCAAAATCACTGTGAACCTGCATAATGCTTTTCCATTTGGCAGCAGAGTCTGCTCCCTTTACCAGGCTACTGGCCGCGATTGCTCCGGGGTTAACGAGTGGATTAATTTCTTTTCCCTTCTGCATTTCAACAGCAACGATCGAATTAAATCGCATACCAGTGGCATCTACACCAATTTTATCCATAATAAACTTCGCTCCATTTTCTTCTATCACTTTCGCCATAGTAAACACTTTGGAGATTGACTGTATTGATACGGCGCTTTTCAGATCGCCTTTGGTGTATACCTGGCCATCCGTTGTTACGATTGCAATTCCATAAATGTTTGGATCTACAGTAGCCAACTCTTTGATATAATCTGCATTTTTTCCTTCTTTCAGATCTTTGAATTTATTGAATGCATCATTTAATGCTTTTTCAATTTGTTCTTTTGTTTGTGCTTTTAATACCGGTACAGCAATAAAAACAAGTACGGTCAGCAACAAAGACATCCGCAATGCTGATCTTAAAATATTCTTTTTCATTTTACTACTTTTTAATTAACGTTTAATTTTTTTTGGTTTTTATAGGATCCTTGGGTCATTTTTTATAGAACGTTTCCAAAAAATTATATTTAAAAGAGAATTGAACCTTAGTGATGGAGGGTGAGAAGGTATTAGCGGTGGCGTTGAAATTCTCACGATCACCGTATTGAAATTCTATACCCATCATAGCGTTCTTAACAGGATAGTACAGAAGGTTCCCAACTATGTATTGCCCTTTTTTAAAAGCATCGTTAGTTTGTCCATTAGAGTTTTCAATATCAATGGATGAATAGCCAATAGCACTACTGAATTTTTCATTCCAGTTAATGTCAAAGAAGCCAACCAGGCCTGTAACTGGTAAAGCTACACCCTCGATCGGCATGCTGGAAATACCTGTATTCCTGATACCAACATCAACGGGTGCATCATTCATATAGTTTTGAACTCCTTCTCCATATAGCGCTGATCCCCGAAAGGTGACTTTCTTACCTATTTTAATATTTGTACTAAGATTAAGACCCCATCCTAAAGCATCGCCGGACAGGTCTGGACCTGTTGTGTTCTGATCTTCCCATTCCATTTTGCGTGCAATACCAGCCAGTTCAACATAACCCCATTTTCCTGCATGGCGGTATTCAGCTGACAGGTCTGGTAATGGGAATCTTGGTTTCACACTTGCCAGCTCGATGCGGCCTGCATATTCTCCTTGATCTGCACTGGCGCCTGGTCTTTCAAGCGCAATTGTTAAACGAGAGTCACCCTGGATCGGCATATAACGCACTTGTACATTTCTAAAGAAAGCCATTCCTGTAGGTCCCCAGTATTCAACCGTATTTGGAAACACATCAATATCCATAAATGGGCTCCAATATTGTCCCGCACCAAATTTTCCGAGTTCAGCATATGCATGTCGTAAACGCATAGTGGTTTGCCCGGCATCTACACCGGTACCAAACATTTCAAATTCAAAATGTGTTTTCAATTCGCCTAAGGGAGTTTCAAAATAATTCTTGAAACCCAAACGAGTTTGGCGAACGGAGAAAAAGAAGTTTCCATCTGTACCATATTGGTTTTGGAAGCTTGGTAATTTAGTGGGGCGAACTACATCAAACCAGTCTGGATGGATCTGGTCAAAGTTATATCCTGCATCCATCATAATGAAACCATAGATCTCCATGGTTTTTTTCTTTTCTTCTTCTTGTGCATTGACGGCTATGAAACTGCACATTGTGATAAAGGCTAATACGATTTTTGATTTCATAAAACAATTGATTAATGTTAGTAGATTAAAGACCTATCTTTTATTTTGATTGATAAGTTTAAATTTAATAAGGACGGATAAAAACTCAACCTGTTCATCAGCTAACAGGCTGGCAGTAATCAATGGGTAATAACCAATCACACAAAATATACGGCACACGTGAAAATAATAATGATACTAATCAGAACATACCTGACTTTAATCAGTAGTAGTAGGTTTTAACTTGCAGGTTCCTGTTGGCTTAAACAATGAAAACTTCCCAAGCCCCAGATAATTTCAGTGGAATCAATGCCGATAACTTCTCGCCCAGAAAAACATTCAGAAATTATTTGCAATGCCCGATCGTCGTTTTCGCAATTAAAGATAGGAACAATTACGTATTTATTGCAAATAAAAAAATTGGCATAACTGCACGGAAGACGCTGACCTTCATACTCCAAATGGCTTGGCATTGGAAGTTCAACAATGTTTAATTGCTTGCCATTCAGCAGGCGCATTGCTTTAAGTTGTTTGAGATTTTTTTCAAGCAATGCATGGTTTTCATCGTTTACATTTTCTTCTACAACGGTAATTACAGTATCCTCATTTACGAAACGAACTGTGTCATCAATATGGCCATCTGTATCATCTCCTACAATTCCTTCATCCACCCAAAGCACTTGTTCCTGCCCGTAATAATGGTACAAGTATTCTTCTATCTGTTTTTGATTTAAATGAGGGTTACGATTTTGATTCAACAAACAAAGAGTTGAAGTTATTACGGTGCCCTTTCCATTAAAATCAACTGAACCACCTTCCATGATAATTCCCGGATGATAAACAGGAATATTATAATGCTGTGCAATTTTAGTGGGAACAACATCATCCAGGTCACAGGGTAAATATTTTCCACCCCAGGCATTGTAATCCCAGTCAACAATAATTTTTTTTATATCAGCTTTGGGGTTTATTAAAAATGCAGGACCATGATCACGACACCATGCATCGTCGGTTGGATGAAAGAAAAATTCTACTTGTGTCAGATCCACGCCTTCTTTTTGTAAGCAGCTTACTGCAAAAGCTTTCATTTCTTTATCATTCACATTGATGCGAACTTTTTCACTCTGCGCCAAATATTTTACAAAGCGGCTATAAAAGGGAAATATTGTATGAATTTTTCCTGGCCATGATGCTTCTT
>DATDCP010000173.1:0-7936 GCA_036524255.1 Chitinophagaceae bacterium | reverse complement strand
AAATTATTTTCAGATACTGAACCTCCACTCACGGACACTTGTTTCCGTTGCGTTACTACACCAACATAACTTACTATTAAAGTATAATTCCCGGGAGCAACTTTTAATTCATAGTTTCCGCTGGCATCAGATACAGTTCCTTTTTTTGTTCCATCTAAAATAACAGAAGCCCCTGCCATTGGTAACCCATTTGCATCTCTTACTGATCCCCGCAATGAAGACGTCTGTGCTATTGCATTACTTGTAATAAAAAACCCAATCACTAAAAATCCAACACTTTTAAGAACAAGCCTGAGTTTATTAACCATATGCAGTATTTGATGAGTTAAAATATGCAAGATAATCGGGATAAAAAAGGGCTTAGGTAATTATTGCAGGTTGTAAAATAAAGATAAAGATTTTAAGATAAAAAACCCGGAACTATTTACCTTGTGCAATGAAAGCTATCTATGATGAAAAAAATGTTTTTTTTATTTCTTCTCCCGGTGTTGTTTGAAATTTCCTGTTCTACAACAAAAACACCAACTCCACTTGTTGACCAGTACAAATACGATACTCAGAAAAAAGTTATCTGTGAAAATGGCGCCGTTGTTTCTGCACATCCGCTTGCAAGTAAAGTTGGATTAGCAGTTTTAAAAATGGGTGGCAATGCTGTTGATGCTGCTATTGCAACACAGTTAGCACTTGCAGTTGTTTATCCAAATGCCGGCAATCTTGGCGGTGGCGGTTTTATGGTGGCAAGATTAAAAGATGGAAAACTTGTTGCTATCGATTACAGGGAAAAAGCTCCCGGCAATGCTCATCGTGATATGTATCTCAGCCCAACCGGTGAACCGCAATTACAATTGAGTCAACATGGTCATCTTTCATCGGGTGTTCCGGGCACTGTTGCGGGCTTATTTGAATCGAGCAAATATGCAACCCTCTCTTTTGATAAATTAATTCAGCCGGCAATTGACCTGGCAGAAAAAGGATTTACAATTTCTGAAAAAGATGCAAGAGCCTTTAATGGATTGAAAGATGAATTTCTAAAATACAGTACACGAACACCTGCGTTCGTAAAAAATAATGATTGGAAAGGCGGTGATACTCTTTTTCAAAAAGATCTTGCAAAAACTTTGAAACGAATAAAGAAAAAAGGAGCAAAAGGATTTTATGAAGGAGAAACCGCAAGACTTATAGTGGAAGAAATGAAAAGAGGAAAAGGGATCATCACACTCGATGATCTTAAAAATTATAAAGCCGCATCACGAGAGCCGCACGTTTTTGACTACAAAGGATATAAGATTGTCGGAATGCCAATGCCAAGCAGCGGTGGTTTGTTATTGCATCAAATGTTGAAAATGATCGAAGATAAACCCATCCCTTCTTATGGATTTCATTCTGCTGAATCAGTACAATTGATGGTGGAGGCTGAAAGAAGAGCTTATGCCGACAGGGCACAGTTCATGGGTGATGCAGACTTTTTTAAAGTACCCGTTTCAAAACTTACAAGTGAAAAATACCTGAAAGAACGAATGGCTGATTTTGTTCCCGGCAAAGCAAGCAACAGCGAACAGGTGAAACCGGGTGATATCCCTGCAGTTGAAAGTGAAGAAACAACTCACCTGAGTATAATTGATAAAGATGGGAATGCAGTTGCTGTTACGACAACGCTTAATAATTCTTACGGAAGTAAAACGGTAGTTGGGGGAGCCGGATTTATTTTAAATGACGAGATGGATGACTTCAGCGTAAAACCCGGAGTTCCGAATATGTATGGTGCAGTTGGAGGTGAAGCAAATGCTATTATGCCGGGAAAACGAATGCTGAGTTCAATGACACCAACCCTTGTATTAAAAGATGGCATGCCTTATTTAGTTATAGGCACGCCGGGGGGCACAACTATTTGCACTTCTGTTTTTCAAACAATTGTCAACATTATTGATTTTAACATGAGCACTGAAGATGCTGTATGGAAACCAAAATTTCATCATCAATGGCTACCAGACAAAGTGGATCTTGAAAAAGGATTTCCCGATGATACCAGGAAAGCATTGGAAGCAATGGGATATAAAATTGTCGAAAGGAACGGTATCGGAAGAACTGAGGTTATCAAAGTTTTACCCAATAAAAAATTTGAAGCTGTTGCGGATAACCGGGGTGATGATTCTGCAGAAGGATGGTGATCCTTGAATTAACAATTAAAAATTAAGAATTAAAAATGAGTTTAGGTAAAGGGTATTTGTCAACCGTTATTAAAAGATTTAAGTACTATAAAGATCTTGGTGAAAAAACTTTTGAGCAACTTGATGAAAAAGATCTTCATTATTTACCCACTTCTGAATCAAACAGCATTGCCGTTATTGTTCAGCATTTAGCAGGAAACATGCTTAGCCGCTTCACCAATTTTTTAACTGAAGACGGAGAAAAAGAATGGCGGCAACGTGATGATGAATTTGAAGTTCACAATTTTTCAAAACAACAAGTAATTGATCTTTGGAACAAAGGCTGGCAATGTTGTTTTGAAGCCTTAGAGTCATTAACAGAAAATGATCTTTTGACAATAATCTATATCCGTAAAGAACCGCTTAGCGTTATTGATGCCATCAACAGGCAATTGGCACATTATCCTTATCACATTGGTCAGATCATTTATATCGGCAGAATGATAAAAAATGAAGAATGGAAAAATTTATCGATCCCAAAAGGACACTCGCAGCAATATAATACCGGTAACTAGGCCAAAGATCCTGCAAAGAAGTATTGATCAAAACACATCTTGTCCTGCATTTCAGCCCTTTAAAACATCTTTTTTCTTTTTTATCCATACTATTTGACTGGCCGGATTTAATTTCTATTTTTACGCCCCTTTAAGTCCAGCCTGTCACCATTCTTTCGGGCAAAATCCTTTCTGAAAACCGTTTTATTTTAATCAGTAAACATCAATCATGAAATTATTGCTTACAGCAATTGCCCTATTGACTACATTTTTTGCAAATTCCCAGGTACTATTTGGTGCTTCTGCGGGTCCACAAGCAACGGGTGTTAGCTATAAAGTAGATCATAAAAAGCAGGAAAGCTCATTTAAGTTAGGAGTGAATGCTGGTTTGCAGATAAAAATACCTCTCGAAGGTCGTCTTCATTTTGCTCCATCAATTATGTATAACCTTCGTGGTTATAAAGTAAAATATGATACCCCACCTGATATGCCCGATACCGGAGCCATAGATAACAACACAAGTTTTCATACCATAGAACTCGGGTTTTTATTACAACATGATTTTAAACTGGAGCCCGGACATTTCTTTATTCGCTTTGGTCCCTCTCTGGACTTTGCGCTTTTCGGCAATGAAAAATATAATACCAAAACCAATGGTTCTATAGAGCAGCCAATGCCTTTTAGCTTTGCCGATTATGGACACTATCTTGCTTCAGCAATAGTACATTTCGGCTATGAATTTAAAAACAACTGGTATGTGTACGGGCATTATAACTATAGTATTGGTACTATGGACAACGTAGATTATGGCGACTATATTGGAAACAGGGCTGTAGGCATTTCTATTGGTTATTATTTCAGAAAAAGCAAAGCAGTGCTCTAACCACTAAACACCCAATACTAGGTTACATTTAACACCTATCCCGGTCTATTTATATAGGGTCTTTCTGACCTTTGGTACTTAATTTGCCTTAAGGGGGACTATTGGTTACTTTTACATTCTAAAGCCTTGCTCCTGAAGACCTTCAAGAAAATAGTTAAATGGGTTCTGATCACACTGCTATTTCTAATTATAGCAGGAACAATCTTTATTAATACAGATTGGGGGCAAAATATTATAGTCCACGAAGTCACCAGCAGGTTATCAAAAGAGCTGAAAAGTAAGATCAGTATTAAGCACGTAAGTTTTTCCCTTTTTGATAAAATGAACCTGGAGGGAGTAATGATCGAAGACCAGAAAATGGACACCTTGCTTTCTGCGGGTAAAATGCAGGTGAGTATTACTGACTGGTTTTTTTTTAAAGACAAGATCGTACTTCACTATATAGAATTGGGCGATGCAGTTATTCATTTGAATCGCACAGACTCAGTTTGGAATTATCAATATCTCGTTGATTATTTTTCTGGCGGCAGCTCATCAGGTAGTGATAAGAAAGGAGTTGAACTTGATTTTAAAAAGGTCAAACTTAATAATGTAACCTTTCTTAAAAAAGATGAATGGCGTGGCGAAGACATGCAGTTCCGATTAACTTCCATGGACCTGGATGCTGATGAAATTAATCTCAACTCTCGAAAGATCGAAATTAATTCCATTGATTTTTCTGACCCGCTTTTCTTAATTAAAAACTATAAGGGTAAAAAACCCCGTTCTATAAAAGTTGTAAATGAAAATGAAGAAATTGCCGATGAAGAAAAAATTGACTCATTGTTAAAATGGAACCCTGAAAGCTGGTCTATTCATATTGGTAAAATAAATATCAATAACGGCAATTTTAAAAACATAAAAGTGATCAGCGGCTCCTATGATGATTATTTTGATGGAAGAAATATTGACTTTGCCTCTATCAATGCCAGTTTTAAGAATTTGATCTTTACTAATGATACATTGACCACTTCATTGGAATTAAGTTCAAAGGAAAGAAGCGGTTTTGAAGTAAAATCAATGGTAGCGGATGCAAAACTTACACCGCATGAAATGTCTTTTGATAAATTAGAGATCAAAACCAACAATAGCGTTATTCGTGATTACTTCAGTATGAAGTATGAAGATTTCAATGACATGAATGACTTTATTACTAAAATAAGAATGCAGGCTCGTTTTGAAAATGCAGAAATTGACAGTGAGGACATCGCTTTTTTTGCACCGGCTGCAAAAACATGGGATAAAAAAATAAAAATAAGCGGTCTTGCAAGAGGTACAGTTGATGATCTTTTTGGAAATGAAATGACAATACAAGCCGGCAACAATACTTACCTGAATGGTGATATAAGTTTAACCGGTCTTCCTGATATCAATAAAACATTTATTGATTTTAAGGCAAACAGTTTTCGTACAACTTATGGCGATGCTGCAACTTTCGTACCCGCTATCAGGAAAATTACCATGCCTAATTTGAAAAGCATTTCTTACCTGGATTTCAATGGAAGCTTTACAGGTTTTGTAAAAGACTTTGTGACTTACGGAATCATTCGCACTAATCTTGGCACTATTACAAGTGACCTGAATATGAAATTGCCTGACGGCAAGCAACCATTTTATTCAGGAAGTATTGCCTCCCAGGATTTCAAACTTGGCGTATTTGTTAATGATCCTAAAATAGGAACCATTTCATTTGCCGGGCAGGTAAAAGGCAGGGGATTTAATTGGAATACTATTTCGGCAGATATGGATGGTGACATCAAACATCTTGTTTATAACAACTACCGTTATGAAAACATAAAAGCAAAAGGAACACTTGGTAAAAAAATATTTAACGGTGACTTTTCTATAAAAGACTCCAATGCTGTTGCATCACTTCACGGCATTGTTGATCTTAGTGGTAAGATCCCGCGGTTTAATTTTTTAGCCGAGGTAGATACGCTGAATCTAAAACCTTTGAACTTATTAAAAGATAATTTTTCATTTGCCGGCAAACTGGATTTTAATTTCACAGGTGATAATATTGACAACTTCCTTGGCAACGCAAGTATTCGTAATGCAACTGTTACAAAAGATGGCAGATCGATCCCGCTTGATTCATTTGTCATAAACTCAGAATACATTGATGGCGCCAAACACCTGTCGGTCCAATCACCTGAAGTGGAAGGAAATATAAAAGGTAATTTTTCGTTGAAAGATCTTCCGGAAGCATTTAAACTTTTTTTGAATAAATATTATCCAGCCTATATTAAAGCACCTACAAGAAATATAAGTGACCAGGCATTTACTTTTAATATAAAAACAAATTATGTTTCGGACCTGCTAAATCTTTTTGATACAACCTTTCAGGGATTTAATGACGCTGAGGTAACCGGGCGACTTGATACAAGACAAAATCAATTGGAACTGGCTACTAATGTTCCTGCTTTTGCCTATAAAAATTTTGAATTTCAAAATGTGATTATTAATGGTAAAGGAACATTTCAAAATCTTGCTCTTACCACTACTATCGATCATTTGCAAGTTAGCGATAGTCTTAGTTTCCCATTTACTCAAATTGATCTGTTGGCAAGAAATGATTCCACTAATGTAAAGCTCATCACTGAAAGTAATAATAGAAATATATCGGGAGGATCGATAAATGCTCTGGTAAGAACTTTTGATGATGGAATTGCCATAAAGTTTGATACTTCAAATTTTGTATTGAACAGCAAGAAGTGGTCAATCGAAGAAAATGGCGAACTTGAATTGAGATCAAACACAGTGTCTCATGGTGAAATTGTATTAAAGGAAAGCAACCAGGAGATCAGGGTAAAAACAGTCCCATCCGGTACCGGCGATTGGAACGATGTTAAAATTGACTTGAAGAATTTTAATCTCGGCGACGTATCTCCATTCCTTGTAAAAACAAATAAGATCGATGGGCTTATTTCAGGAGATATTACAATTGAAGATCCCAGTAAAACTTTTAATATAACATCAGATGTTCAAACGGATCAATTGAGTATCGACAATGATAGTATTGGCCAGATAAAAGCTCATGTATTTTATAATAATAAAACTGGTAACCTTATAGCGAACGGGAAAACAGTAAATCCTGATCAAAAACTTGATTTCGATCTTAATCTTTTTCTAAAAGATCTTGCTACAAATGGAGAAGATGTGATCAACATAAACCCGGAACGATATCCTGTAAAGATCGCGGAACGTTTCATTGGCAATTTATTTACAAATCTTGACGGCTTTGCAACAGGCCCATTAAAGATCATTGGTCTTGGACCAGATGCAAAATATATTGGTAAAATGAAACTCGAAGATGCCGGACTTAAAGTGATCTTTACTCAATGCTATTATAAATTGAGCGACGCAGAAATTACATTCAAAGAAAATGAACTTGATCTTGGCCAGCTTACATTAATTGATACCGTTACTCATAATACCGCAACATTAAGTAATGGAATATTAAAACACAATGGATGGCGTGACCTGGTATACAATATAAAAGCAGAAGTTGATGATGAACCGATGCTTTTACTTAATACGACCAGGAAAGATAACAGTAGTTTTTATGGTTATGCTTTAGGCACCGGTTCTTTTTCATTAACAGGTCCGCAGTCAAATATGCGGATAAAGATCGTGGGCAAAGCATCAGAAACAGACAGCTCTGATATTACAATACCTAATACTACAGGAAAAGAAAGTGGGATCGCTGATTTTCTTATCGAAAGAAAATACGGTAGGGAATTAACTGACTCGGCCATTAGCAACAATGAAACAAATATTAGTTACGATGTGGATATTACCGGTAATCCAAGAGTAAATGTAAGAGTGGTAATAGATGAATTAACCAATGATGAAATTCATGGTCATGGTGAAGGAAATCTTAGGATCATTTCAGGTACTTCGGAAAAAATGACCATGCGTGGACGATTTGATATCAATGATGGCGTTTACAATTTCAGCTTTCAATCCTTCTTTAAAAAACCGTTCGAATTAAATAAATTTGCAAATAATTATATTGAATGGACCGGGGATCCTTTTCACCCGATCGTAAATATTGAAGCTGTTTATAAAACAGAGAAGAAGGTTGATTTCACTCCTTTGTTGGCCGGATTCAATATATCTTCTTTCAGGGAATTTGTATATGTAGTTGCAAAAATGAGAGGTGACCTTTTCAAACCGGATATAACTTTTGCAATTGACTTTCCACCGGAAAGCCTTCCTAAAACCGACGCCACTGTTTCACTTGCCTTAGAGGAAAATTTAAAAAATGAGAATGAGTTAAATAAGCAAGTGGCGTTCCTTGTTGTTTTTAA
>DATDCP010000172.1:0-11643 GCA_036524255.1 Chitinophagaceae bacterium | reverse complement strand
CATCCATATCATCACTAAAAACAAAACTCGTCATATCGCCGGAAAAAAATGATGCCGAGGCAAATTCACCTTTATTAAATTCTTCGGTTGAGAGACCATTAATAAATGTATTAAAGCCTTCATCCATCCATGCATATTTTCGTTCATTGTTGCCAACTATCATCGGGAACCAGGTATGACCAAACTCATGATCAGTAACTCCCCATAAACTACCCCCTGCAGCAGTATATCCACAAAAAACAATACCCGGATATTCCATGCCGCCAACAATTCCGGCCACATTTGTAGCTGCAGGATAAGGATATTCAAACCATTTGGTTGAATAATGTTCAATAGAACCTTTTACAAACTCAGTGCTGCGTTGCCAACCGTTTTTCTTTATGCTTTCAACAGGATAAGCGCTGATAGCCATTGATCTTTTACCACTTGGTAAATTAATTTTTGCAGCATCAATTACAAAAGCTTTTGATGCTCCCCAGGCTACATCTCTTGCATTGGCGATCTTAAATTTCCATGTACAATTTGGTTTAGCTGGTCTTGAAGCTGCATCTTTTATTTCTTTTTCACCGCGAATAACTACAGTTTTATCACTGTTCTTTGCTTCGGCCCATTTTTTTTGCTGATCTGCAGTATAGCAATCCTGTGGATTCAGCAATTCTCCCGAACCAACAACGATCAGATCTGATGGAGCGGTGATCGTATATTCAACATCGCCATATTCAAGATAAAACTCACCTTGTCCAACATATGGTAAAGTATTCCAACCTTGTATATCATCATAAACACATAAGCGGGGAAACCATTGCGCCACTTCATATACTATTCCATTTTTTGTTTTCAATCTTCCCATGCGGTCGGTTCCATATTCAGGAACTGTAAATTCAAATGAGATCTTAACTTTTACTTTGTTGCCTGACCCTTTCAATGCATCA
The DNA here is from genome assembly GCA_036524255.1 of Chitinophagaceae bacterium. Taxonomy (GTDB): domain Bacteria; phylum Bacteroidota; class Bacteroidia; order Chitinophagales; family Chitinophagaceae; genus VBAS01. The sequence goes on along the minus strand of DATDCP010000172.1, from coordinate 10,711 downwards.
TTCAACCAAAGCTGCATGCGGGTATCAGTAACTGTATATTTTGGCGTGTATGGTTTACTTGCATCCACACTTATCGATCTTATTACATTACCTTCTGTAAATTTTGTATTTGCCCAGCGGCCACCAGCTTGCGTGGTTGTTGCTGAACCTCGGGAATCTTCGCGGTAAATATTCTGATCAACCTGTAACCATAAAAATTTTAGATTGTCAGGACTATTATTAGTATAGATAATTTCTACATCTCCACTTACTTTGTGAGTGCCAGTATCAAGAGTTGCATTGATCTTATAATCGGCACGGTTCTGCCAATATTTAGGGCCGGGTTCTCCGCTGGCACTGCGATAATCATTTCCCGGATAAGGATAAAACTGTGGATAGAATGATTCCTTGCTATCATATTTTGTTACCTGTGCATATTGCGTAATAACAATTAACGATAAGATAGATCCAATAAATAGTTTCTTCATTTAAATAATTTTTAAAATCGGCCCGTAATATAATTTAAATAGATAAGAATGAATGTACCGTTCAAAAAACCTTAACCATTGTCATTTGAAAACTGATTCAGCAATGACAATACTATCTGGTTTCCCAACGTCTACAAATCTATCGCCGGTATGGTCAAAGCCAACAATAAGATGCTCAGCAGCTAGTGCGAGGTATAAATCAATAAGTGAAAATTTTCCTAAGAATCCTTTTTCTTCCATTAGTCTGAAAACATCGTATTCAAAAACGACTACGCAACTGTATGCTTTTTCGCGGTACGGAGTTTTTGGAATTGATATTTTATCTTCTCTGGTCGTAGCATTTCGCCAGCCACAAAGGCGATCATTTTCATCAAATAAAAGATAACGGGAAGTTTTTCTTTGTGTAACTCCGAAACTGATCAACGCTTTTTTTTCTGTATGGAATGAGATGAGTTTAGAAATGTCGAGCTCAGTAAGAATATCAGCATTGCAGGTAATAAATTTTTCACCGGGAGTAAAAAACTCTTTTGCTTTTAACAATCCTCCGCCGGTTTCAAGCAATTCATCTCTTTCGTCACTTATTGTGATCTTGCTTCCCCATCCTTTGCTTTTGATGATGGCTTCAATAAGCTGATCGGCGAAATGATGAACATTAACAACAACATCCCTGATCCCGAATTGCTGTAAGTATTCAATATTTCTTTGCAACAATGATTTACCATTCACAACTGCAAGGGCTTTCGGATGTGAATCAGTCCATGGTTTGAATCTTGTTCCTAAGCCTGCCGAAAAGATCATTGCCTTCATGATGATAGTAATTACTATTTAGGGGCATTAATCCAATTCTTTTCATCCTGGATAAGATGCTTCAATTCAATTTTTACTTTGAATTTATTTCTTAAATGTCTTGCTAATGCATCAGCCGCATAAACGCTGCGATGTTGCCCGCCTGTACAGCCGAAACTGATCATCAAACTTTCAAAATCTCTTTTCAAATAATCTTCAACAGTTATGTCAACAATATCAAAAACACTGTTGAGAAACTCAGCCATTTTGGTTTGTTGTTCCAAAAAATCCTTCACTGATTTGTCGCGACCCGTTTGCGATTTAAATTCTTCGATCCTGCCAGGATTTAAAATACCACGGCAATCAAAAACAAACCCACCGCCATTACCGCTGTTGTCTTCGGGTAATCCTTTTTTATAGGAAAAACTGTTGATCTTAACTGTTAGCGGAGTTTTTTCAGTTGCTTGTACAGGAGTGAACTGTTGAATGATCTCATCATCTACGCAAATGTCAAGCACTCTTTTAAATTCAGGCAATGAGATTCCAAAACTTTGATTATTGATAAACCATTTTAAGTTAGTTAATGCTAAAGGGATGCTTGTTAAAAAATGTGCTTTACGTTCAAACAATCCACGGAAACCATAAGCACCCAACACCTGTAGCAAGCGGATCATAACATACCCGTTGTACTGGCTTTTAAAAACTGGTTTGTTAACTTTTGATTTTATTATTTTTTCCAACTCGTTGATATAATCATTCAAGAGTTTTTCTTTCCATTCATCTGAAAGATTGGCCCTTGCCTGCCAAAGCATACTTGCCACATCATATTGTGGGGCGCCTTTCATTCCTCCCTGGTAATCGATAAAATGTATTGAGTCGTCTTTTTTTACCATTATGTTCCTGCTCTGAAAATCACGAAACATAAAATATTTGTATTCGGTATGAGTTAGATAATTACTCAATGCTTCAAAATCATCTATTAGTTTTTGCTTATCGTATGGCTTTCTTAATGCGTCTAAAAAATAGAATTTGAAATAAAGAAGATCAGCCATGATAGCCTGTCTTCCAAACTCTTTATTAGTAAGGCAACGATCATAGTCAAGTCCTTTATCGCCTTTTACATGAAGCTTTGCAAGTGTTTGTAAGCTTTTTTGAAAGAGCCCATATATTTCTTCCGTAAAACCTTCCGATTCTAATCGATCGATCAACGAAATATCACCAAAATCTTCCTGCAGGTAAAACATTCGATCATCACTTATGGCAAGGATATTTGCCACAGGTAATTGTTTGCCAAAAAAACTTTCAGAAAAATAAAAAAAAGTTTCATTCTCTTTTATATTGGCACCGTAAGTACCAATAATAGTGGAACCATCCTGTTCATGAACGCGAAAATATCTTCTCTCGCTACCTGAACGCGGCAATACATCGATCGAAACAGCATTTTTACCACGCCATTTTTTATATAGTTCAAGTGTAGATTCGATGATCTGCTGCATGCAGCAAATGTAATGAACCCCGTTCAAACCTTTGAAAGGATCGCATTTGGAGGAGTTTGAAATCAATAGCTTGCGTCACTAACAGGCATTAGCTTTTTCATCTATTTTTGTAGTGATGGCATATACTCCAAAAAATAAGGTCAGGATCGTTACAGCGGCTTCGCTCTTTGACGGGCATGATGTTGCTATTAATATCATGCGCCGCATTATGCAATCAAAAGGAGCAGAGATCATTCATCTTGGTCATAATCGTTCGGTAAAAGAAATTGTGGAGGCGGCAATTGAAGAAGATGTACAGGGAATTGCGATCACAAGTTACCAGGGAGGACATGTGGAATTTTTTAAATATATGAAAGACCTGCTTGATGAAAATGGGTGTGGGCATATAAAGATCTTTGGCGGTGGCGGCGGAACTATTTTACCGGAAGAGATTGATGAACTGCATAAGTATGGCATCACCAAAATTTATTCGCCTGATGATGGAAGAAAGATGGGGCTCGAGGGTATGATAGAAGATGTGATAAAAACTGCAGCCCCCCCACCCCCCGAAGGGGGGATTATAGAAATTCCTAAATGGAATGGGAAGTTTCCATTAGACGAAGTGAAAGATATAAGACGAATTGCAAGAATAATTTCGTTGGCGGAAAGTGGAAGCGATTACTCTTCTTTATTAAATGAGCTGATACAAGTATCAGGTTCTAAGAACCCCCCTTCGGGGGGCAGGGGGACACCTGTACTTGGAATTACCGGCACGGGAGGCGCAGGTAAGAGTAGTGTAACCGATGAGATCGTTCGCCGGTTTCTAACCAATTTTACTGATAAAACAATTGCAATTGTTTCAGTTGATCCTTCAAAGAAAAAAACAGGCGGCGCATTATTAGGTGACAGGATAAGAATGAATTCAATTTCTCATCCGAGAGTTTATATGAGATCATTGGCAACACGAGATGATAATACTGCATTAAGCGGTGCTGTGAATGAAGCAATTGATATATGTAAGACTGCGGGATTTGATTTTATTATTTTGGAAAGCGCCGGCGTTGGTCAAAGTGATGCAAGCATCCTTGATTATTGTGATGTGAGTATGTATGTAATGACACCCGAATATGGCGCCGCATCGCAGCTGGAAAAAATAAACATGCTTGATTATGCAGATATTGTTTGTATAAATAAATTTGATAAAGCAGGTGCATTGGATTCATTGAGTGATGTGAGAAAGCAATATAAAAGAAATCACCAGTTATTTACTGCAAAAGATGAAACTCTTCCGATCATCGGAACTGTTGCAAGTAAATTTAACGATGACGGCGTTAATTATTTATTTGAAATGCTGCTGAAAAAAATCGAAGAGAAAACAAATATAAGTTTTGGAAAACACCATTTTTCAGAAACAGCAAAGATCACACAAGCAATTATTCCTTCTAATAGAGTAAGGTACTTGAGTGAAATAAGTGAAAACAACAGGAGTTATGATCAATTAGTAAAAGAGCAAACAGCGATTGCGACAAAGCTTTACCAGTTACAAGGTGTGCTGGATGAAATAAAGAATTTTTCATTTGCACAAGGGTCACATAGTTATTCTACCGCAATGCTTGAAAAAATGAAATTGTTTTATGAAGAGCAATTAACACCGGTGGCAAGAAAACTAATTTCAAACTGGCAGTCAAAAATAAAAGCATACGAAAAAGATTATTATGAGTATAAGGTTCGTGATAAAGTGATCAGGCAGGAAATGTTCAGTAAAAGTTTATCAGGAACAAGAATTCCAAAAGTTGTTTTACCAAAGTTTAAAGATTGGGGCGACCTGCTTCGCTGGCAGGCACAGGAAAATGTGCCGGGTTCTTTTCCTTTTACAGGCGGGGTATTCCCATTAAAAAGAGAAGGCGAAGATCCAACAAGAATGTTTGCAGGCGAAGGTGGTCCGGAAAGAACTAATAAACGTTTTCATTATGTAAGTGTTGACCAGCCTGCGAAAAGATTATCTACTGCATTTGACAGCGTAACACTTTATGGTGAGGATCCCGATCATCGTCCTGATATTTATGGAAAAATTGGTAACGCCGGCGTGAGCATTGCAACAGTTGATGATGCAAAAAAATTATACAGCGGTTTTGATCTTTGTGATCCAAAGACCTCTGTTTCCATGACCATCAATGGACCTGCCCCGATGTTGCTGGCATTTTTTATGAATGCGGCGATCGATCAGCAATGTGAGAAAAAGATAAAAGAACTTGGATTAGAAAAGGATTTAAAAAGGATTAGCGAGGAAAAATATAAAGGATCTGCCGGACCAATATATATCAATACATCATCGCCCAACAGTTTGCCTGCGGGAAATGATGGACTTGGTTTGAAGTTACTTGGATTAAGTGGCGATGAAGTTTTGCCAAAAGAAATTTACGAACAATGCAAACAAACAGCTCTCCAACAAGTGAGGGGAACTGTGCAAGCTGATATTTTAAAAGAAGACCAGGCGCAGAACACTTGTATCTTTTCAACTGAGTTTGCCTTAAAGCTAATGGGTGACGTACAGGAATACTTTATTAAGCAAAAGATCAGGAATTTTTATAGTGTAAGTATTAGCGGTTATCATATTGCCGAAGCAGGAGCCAATCCTATTACACAACTTGCATTTACGTTGTCAAATGGGTTTACGTATGTGGAATATTATTTAAGTCGTGGAATGAACATTGATGAATTTGCACCAAACCTCTCTTTCTTCTTTAGCAATGGAATGGATCCTGAATACAGTGTGATAGGAAGAGTAGCCAGACGGATTTGGGCAAAAGCAATGCGTTATAAATACAAGGCCAATAAGCGCAGTCAAATGTTGAAGTATCATATTCAAACATCGGGAAGAAGTTTGCATGCGCAGGAAATTGATTTCAATGATATACGTACAACACTGCAGGCATTGTATGCTATTTATGATAATTGCAATTCACTTCATACGAATGCGTATGATGAAGCAATAACAACGCCAACGGAAGAAAGTGTAAGAAGAGCAATGGCGATACAACTGATCATTAATCGTGAGCTGGGTTCTGCAAAAACAGAAAATTTTACACAAGGTAGTTTTGCCATCGAAGAATTAACTGACCTGGTTGAAGAAGCTGTTTTGTCAGAATTCGATCGTATCACTGAACGTGGCGGAGTATTGGGTGCTATGGAAAGAATGTATCAACGAAATAAAATACAGGAAGAAAGTTTGTATTACGAGCATCAGAAACATACTGGTGAGTATCCGATAGTTGGTGTTAATACATTTTTAAATAAACAAGGTTCTCCCACAATTATTCCTAATGAAGTAATAAGAAGCACAAAAGAGGAAAAGGAACAACAGATTCAAAACCTTCATGCTTTTTGGGATCGAAATAAAGATAGGTCCGATGAAATGCTATATAGATTAAAGTCTGCTGCTATTAACAATGGAAATCTTTTTGATGAATTGATGGAAACAGTAAAATATTGCTCTCTTGGTCAGATAACTCATGCACTTTACGAAGTGGGTGGACAATACAGAAGGAATATGTAGAAAAAAAAGCTTCTTATGAAAGAAGCTTTATGAAAAAAGGTTATTAATGAGCGGGAGAAGGTGTTCGTGTCACTGGCGAATGTTTCCCCTCTTTGATCTCTTCGATCATTTTTTTGTTAAATGCTTCAAGATCTTTCGGACTGCGGCTTGTAACTAGTCCATTATCAACTATCACTTCGCGATCTGACCATATTGCTCCGGCGTTTATCATGTCCGTTTTTACAGAAGGATAGGATGTCATATTTCTACCTTCGAGCATTCCAGTTTCTATAAGCAACTGTGGTCCATGGCAAATTGCTGCCACAGGTTTACCCTCATGTAAAAAATGTTGAGCAAATTCCACGCATTTGTCATTCATTCTCATTTTATCCGGATTAAGAACACCACCCGGGATCATTAATGCATCATAGTCATTTGGATCGGCTTCTTCCACATTTACATCAACAGGCAATTCGATTGACCAATGATCATGTGCCCATGCTTTTACTTTTTCTTTTTGTGGCGAAACAATTTCCACTTCAGCCCCTGCATCTTCTAACGCTTTTTTAGGACTCGTAAGTTCCACTTCTTCAAAACCGCTTTCGGTAAGAATAGCGACTTTTTTCCCTGTCAGTATTGCCATAAAAAAATTTTTTCGGTTTTGTAAATTGAATAACATCAAACTGGTTCAAAAATGATACCATCCCATTAATAGAGCGGAAAAACTCTTTATTTTACAGTTTGAATTAATACTATACAATGAAATACTTTTTGTACTTGACCAGTTTTTGTTTTGTAATAATCTCTGCATGTTCTTCCAATGTTTACAAAACCACTAATCGCAGTTATAAAAAGCAGGTTAAAAATTATGCAAAACTTTTGCGTGAATATCCTGTAAGGGATTCCGCTGGCCTGCAATATGCTGATAATTGGGTTGGCACAACGAACTTTAGCATGCGCCGTCCCAACTTTGTTGTTATACATCATACTGCACAGGATTCGTGTGAACAGACTTTACGGACTTTCACGCTTCCGCGAACTGCTGTGAGTGCTCATTATGTTGTTTGTGAAGATGGCACTGTTCATCATATGCTTAATGATCTGTTGCGGGCACATCATGCAGGTGTAAGTAAATGGGGTAATGCAACTGATCTTAATTCAATGAGCATTGGAATAGAAATTGATAATAATGGCTTCGAACCATTTACCGAATCGCAGATGAATAGTTTGCTCCAATTACTTGACAGATTAAAAAAAGCTTATAATATTCCACAGGCAAACTTTATAGGACATGCAGATGTTGCACCGGGAAGAAAAGTGGATCCAAGCCGTTATTTTTCATGGCAAGCATTGGCAGACAAAGGTTTTGGTTTTTGGTTTGATACTACGAATGTTGAAGTACCACTTGACTTTAATCCATTACAAGCTTTACGAATAGTTGGCTATAACATCAATAAGCCTGAAATAGCAATTCAATCTTATAAGATCCATTTTGTGCCACAGGATACAACAAACGTAATAACTGATGCAGACAAGAAAATTTTATTTGATCTGTTGAAAAAGTATCAATAAAAAAGTGAAGTATGGAATTTGGAAAAGTGAATCTTGAAGACCTTGACTGTATCGACTTTTCATTGCCTGCAGAACCTGCCATTAATAAAAAGGTGTTAAGCGGTAAGACGTTCATACAATCCAAAGTATACCTCGGCTGCGCAAAATGGGGTCGACCTGAATGGGTTGGAAAAATTTATCCGCCAAAAACAAAAGAAAAAAATTTCTTACAACATTATGTTGAACATTATAACTGCATTGAGTTAAACGCGACTCATTACAAAATATATGGTGCGGCAGGAATAAGTAAGTGGAAAGAGAAAGCAAAAGGGAAAGATTTTCTTTTTTGCCCAAAAATGTACCAGGGAGTTACACATCGCGGAGCTTTGAAAGGAAAAGAATTTTTAACGAGAGAATTCCTTCGTGGAGTCCAGGCATTTGAAAAAAATCTCGGGCCCATCTTCGTACAGGTAAGTGACACTTTTTCCCCAAACAGGAAAGATGATCTATTCAAATTCATGTCATCACTACCCAAAGAGTTACAATTTTTTTTAGAGGTACGTCATCCTGCATGGTTTAGTAAAGAAAAAGAAAGAGAAGAGTTGTTTGATTTTTTATCCTCTAATAATATTGGAGCTGTGATAACTGATACGGCAGGCAGAAGAGATTGTGCTCATATGCATTTAACGATCCCAAAAGTGTTTATTCGCTATGTAGGAAATAGTTTGCATCGCACTGATTATACAAGATCAGATGCCTGGGTGCAACGCATGAAGTATTGGTTAGAGAATGGTTTGCAAGAACTTTATTTTTTTATGCACATGCATGACGAAGCTACTTCACCGGAACTTACCCTCTATTTAGTTGAGAAGCTAAATAAAGAATGTGGATTGAATTTAATAAAGCCAAAATTTGTAGAGGACCCACCAGCTAAAAAGAATATCCAGAAAGGGTTATTTGATTAACTCACTTCATATAGCTCATCCCATCTTGTTGTATATCTCGGGCTGCGTAGATCTTGCCTCATTTTCCAATCTCTTGTAGTGCCGCTTGCTGCAAATTTCAATACATCGTCCCGCTGGCTGAAATTGATATTGTCGATCATATCCATCAGTTTTCTTTCACAATTTTTATTTTCTGATAAAAACAAATTTCCCTGTATCGACATATCAGGAACAATCCCGCTTAACATCACTCCGGCTTTTTTATAAAATTTTCCTTTTTCATATAATTTATCAACTAATGCCACAGCTGGCTTTATCAGTTCATTGGTAAATGAAGTGGCAGTTGGAAGTGTTATATAACCAGAGTGGGTAGCTCCCCGAAAATCGACATTATGATTTTCACCTTTTGCAACTACAAATACGTTTATCACCCTGGCAGCACTGTGTTGTCTTCTTAATTTTTCTGCTGCTCTTGATGTATAAGTAGCAATGGCTTCTTTTATTGAATCAATATCACCAACAGCACTTCCAAACATTCTTGTTGTTGCGATCATTTTTTTACTCACCAATTCATCTTCCATTTCCTGGGAAGCGATTCCTTGCAATTCACGAATCAGGCGAATACCCACCACACCTCCAAGGTGTGCATGTGCAAATTCGTCACTGAGATTTCTTAATTGCCAGGCATCATAAATGCCCCATATTTCTTTTAGTTTTTTGGCGTACTGCCCGCCAACTCCCCAAATATCACTCACCGGTGTTTTATGCAGCGCAGTGCGGATCTTTTCTTCACTATCAAGCACCGTTATGCAATCCGTGAGATGTTTATTTTTTTTCGCCATGCGATTTGCGAGTTTTGCTAAAACCTTAGTAGGAGCTACGCCAACAGAAACTTTGATACCTGTCCAGTCTTCTACAGTTGTTCTTATTTCCTTTGCTATTTTAGGCAGGGCTTCTAATGGAAAAATGCTGAGATCAAGAAACGCCTCATCAACAGAATATACTTCTACATTTTTTTTACCAAGCATTATGCGTAATGTTTCCATTACCCGCCAGCTCAGATCGCCATATAAATTATAGTTGGAAGAAAAAACTTCTATATCATGTTTTTCTATTAATGGCTTTGCCATAAAATATGGTCCCGCCATTTCCACGCCTAATTTTTTTGCTTCATCACTTCTTGAAACAATGCAACCATCGTTGTTGCTTAATACAACAACTGGTTTCCTGTCGAGATGAGGTTGAAATAATCTCTCGCAGGAACAATAAAAATTATTACAATCAACAATGGCTTTCATATTTTTTATTTATTCATCATAAATCTCAGGCCTAAAGGCCTGAGCAAGTCATGGATTTCCTATGAATTGCCCCGGCCTTTAGGCCGGGGATCTTTGAAGCAATGAAAACCCATATCTCTCCATAAATTCATCATACTCCTGTTGAAATGTTTTTTTCTTATGATGTTCTTCTTGATTCTTGATATACTCCCTCACTGAATTTACTCCTGATTCACTTACAGACACAGCGAAATAATCATCCTGCCATTCAAATTTTTGGGGCATTAATTTGTTTTTATTTATCCAATAGGAGCTTTCTCCTTTGATCAATTGAACTATATTAGCAATTGTTTGATCAGCATTTAATGAAACAAGAATATGCACATGATCTATATGTCCATTTATAAAATCGATATGAATATTTTTTGCGAGGGCATTTCCCCGAATATGTGAAAAAATTTTTATTCGAATAGATTTATTCAAAACAGGCTCCCTTTTCTTCGTCGTCCAAACCAAATGAACCCACATTTTTGTATATCCCATAGATAAAATTTTATATAATGAAGTGATTTATAAATTGCCCTGGTCTTTAGCCCAGGGAATGGATGGAGTAAGCAACAACTCCCCACATTTTAAAATCACTAAACTCCGCAATATTGATCGGCTTATATCTATT
>DATDCP010000171.1:0-5224 GCA_036524255.1 Chitinophagaceae bacterium | reverse complement strand
GTATGATTAAAACTATCATGTGTTGTTTTATAAACTCAAGCTTCATAATAAACAAAGCGATTAAACCTACCAATACTGTAAGATCATCGCCAATGGAATCGAGTTTTGTACCCAGGATGCTGGTGACCTTAAATTTCCGGGCAAGATAACCGTCAATCAGGTCAGTAAAAAAACTTACAGCCAGCAGCCATTTGAAAATCTCATACTGTTTGGTAAAAAGCAATACTAATAAAATAGGGGCAGCAATTATTCTGTAAAGAGTAATTCCATTGATGACATACCAGGCTTGCTTATGCGTATTCTTTTTCAATGAATGATCAAGATTACATATTTTTTATGCGGTTTCATGACTCAAAAATTACAAACTATGTGGATAATTTATAGACTAAATGAAAAATATAATTTTTACTCTCGCATGGTTGTTGCTTATTAAGTCGGCCAACTTAAATTTAAAATTCCAAATCCAGTTTTGTGATGAGAGTATTTGAAGAAATAGAAAAAAAACATTTTAATTCCGCAAGAAAAAACACTGAAATTCTTGTTGTCGAACCCCCGAGATCACTTTTTAAGGTGGTTGTGAATAATTACAGACAACAACAAAGATTCCCGAATAAGGAGCAGGAAGAAATTGTTGAAACGATGATGAACGATCAACAAGGCCTGCCGCCACAACCTGCCGGTTATCTTAAATTCCCCGAATATGATTGGCTTTGAGCCAAAACCTGGGCAAACTGAAAAGTATTATGGAGTTGTAATTCAAGTCTGTCAGAAAAAAAACAAATCCAGCAAGATTAAAAAGAGGATGGTGGCAAATCTTTTATCTTGACTGGATTGTACAGTTTCATTGGATTAAAGCTTAATGGTCGATTGGTTTATGTAGAAACAACATAATAAAGTAACGGAATATCCATCAATATAACCGGTCAGTAGAAAATGAAACGTTGAATATTTGACAATTGTCAAACTTTATTTTAGATGTTCGGATTCCTCAAAGAAATTTTTTTTCTAACCCTGCTTAATGTTTCAAGAGTAATACCGAGAAAGGACGCAATATATTTTAAGTGAATTCGGTTGGCCAGGTGACCATACCTTGTTAAAAAGAGCCGGTACTTTTTTTCAGCCTTGGTAACTCTTGCAATAAAGGCACGCCTCTCTGCATCCTGGTAATACTTTTGCAAAAGTTTCCTGGCAACAATATTGAATTCAGGAAACTTGATATACAGATCCTGGAAATCAGCATATGTTAATGCCAGTAACTCACAATTTTCAATGGCCTGCATGTTTTCCTGGGCCGGCTCTCTCATGTCCAAAGACGAGATAGAACTTACTACTTCATTTTCGGCCGTGATCCATGTTGTAATATCTTTTGTTCCGTCTTTAATAAAACCACGTACAGCGCCTTTCTTAATAAAATAAATATGCTCGCATATCTCGCCTGCTTTCAGTAATAATTTCCCTTTGCGGAATGAGCAAGGATAGCAATGCTTTCTAAAATAATCTTTAATACCCTCACTTAAAGGATAGAAATAATTCAATGTGTCAATCGCTGATGAAATATCAGGCGAAATATTTTTGTTTGTTTGAACTCGTTTATACAGACCGGTTCGATCCTTCATTTAAATGTTTTTAAAGTGGCACTCATATTCGGTGGCTTAGATAGGAAATTAATCAACATGTATGCATTAAAAGTAAAAAACATAATCTTAAACTGCAACATGCGGATATATGATTATGATCAACTAAGATTTGTCTTATTTATAGAGTTAGGTATAGTCTACGAATACTGAACACGATGATCAAAGAAACTGGCTTAAGAACTGGTATAGTTTTTCAACATCTTCCTTTTTATTAAAGTTGACTTTGTTTTCTTTTAAATAAATCTCAATGCTACTGTGTTCTTTGGGGAAAAGCTGCTGTAATCCTTTTTTACTGGCAGGAACAAAGAAGTTGTATTTATCTCCAAAGTAATACTGTGTTTCTTTTTTTAACACAACATCTTCATTCATTATCAGGTCTTTACTTTTTGCTGCATCTTTTCCATTGGTAAAGGAGCTCAAAGAAGTGACAGCTACAGTAGTAGTAGGCCTGTTGTGTGTACCGATCTTTCGGATATCTGCCAATACCCAAGTTTGTTTCTCGGTCAACTTTGTAATGCCATTGTTCGCAAGCAGTCTTATATATCCTTCACCATAATAAAAAGTGTCCTTCTCAATAACAATGAATTTGATGTTCTTTTCGTCAGCCAACGCAAGGGTATCGCCTTTGGGATTGATAAATAGAATTTGACCATACAGTCGGTTATAGTTCATTTTGCCGACAGCCTTTGAACCGTCCCTCAGAAAAACTTTGCCGTTTGTGAATTGGGGATAATGATATATATCTGATGTTGTAAGAACATCCGTGACACTCTCCCCTGTTCTAATAGTGACAAATGTTGAATCCTGGGCCCATAGATCAGTATAGACAATCAAAATAAAAAACAACAACAGCAGTGATTTCATCATGTGGTTTAGTTAGAGTACAATAAATTTAATCAAAAAAGTCATTACGTGGAGGAATCGGATCAGTTCTTCTCCTTAGGATTCTGAAGTTGCAGTAAGAACTTACACAGTTTTTCAAGATCATCCTTTTTATCAAAATTGACCTTGTGTTCATTTAAATAATTCTCAATAGTCAGTTGCTCTTTGGAAAAAAGACTCAGTACTCTCTTTCTGCTGGCGCGGACAAAGTGGTTATACTTATCTCCAAAGTAATACTCTGTTTCTTTTCGTAACACAAGTTCTTCGTTCATTATTAATTCTTTACTTTTTGCTGCATCCCGTCCATTGCTAAAATGACTCAAAGAAGTGATAGCGACCGAAGTAGTAGGCCTGTTGTGTGTACCCATCTTTCGGATATCTGCCAGTACCCAAACTTGTTTCTCGGCTAACTTTATAACGGTATCGTCAGCAATAAGCCGCATATATCCTTTATTATAGTAAAATATGTCCCAGTCATTAATAATAAATTCAATGTTCTTTTCGTCAGTCAGTGCAAGGGTATCGCCCTTTTCGTTGATAAACAGCATTTGGTCATACAGGCGGTTATAATTCATGTAAGGGTCCGCCACTGTACCGTCTTTGAAAAGGACTTTACTATATATGAATCGCGGATAAAAATATATATCAGATGATTTAAGAACATCCGTAACCCTCTCACCTGTTTTAACAGTGACAAGTGTTGAATCCTGCGCCGGCAGGTCTGTATAACCGATCAAAATAAAAATCAACAATAGCAGTGTTTTCATGCCTGTAATTAGTGTACAATAAAATTAATCAATAAATCGCTACCCGTAGGACCGGGACTAAATCTTCACACGACGGACGTAAAAACATTAACTTCGGAAACAAATGTCGCTTTCATGAAGATCATTTTCATAATCTTATTTCAAACTATTTTCATGAACAATTTTGCACAATTGCAACCGATCACTTCAGGTGTTTTTCACTGGAATGATCTGCCCGTTAAGAAAGATAAGGAACGGGAAAGCCGAAAAATTTTCGAAGGCACTACTCCCGAATTTGAATATTTTGAAATACATGCAACGACACAATACAAAGGCGCAGTACCCAGGCCATCGCATACACAGGACAGTATAGAAGAAGTGATCATCATTAAAGAAGGTACGCTTAAATGTACTATTGGTAACCTTACTTCAACACTCAGCGCTGGCAGTGTATTGCTGATACCGCCACACGAAGTGCAAATTTTTGAAAATACCGGTGATGGCCCTGTTACTTATTATGTATTCATGTTCCGGGCAAGAAAAAGAATGAATATGGAACGAAGCAAAAAAGCCGGTGGCACATTACTCTTAAACTATGATTCTCTTACTTATACAGAAGCAAATAATAAAGGCACACGTAAATATTTTGACCGGCCCACAGCCATGTGCGATAATTATGAGATGCATATTACTTACCTGAAAGTAAAAGGGCCGAGCCATGCACCGCATCAGCATGTAGATACAGAGATCATTTTGATAATTGACGGCGAATCTGAAATGATGATCGATGGGAAAAACTATAAAGCCGGTCCCGGTGATCTGTATATAGCTGTAAGTGGCCAACAGCACGGCATCAGCAATGCAACGGATAAACCCTGTAGCTATTTTGCTTTTAAATGGAGGTGAAGAGAACGCTAAAGACACACGAACCAGGGCTGAGGAACAGGGAATAAAAAAATCTGCAGGATAAGTATCCCACAGATCAGTTTATTAAAAGATATAGCTTGATATTATCGTCTTACCATCTTTTGTTATCAGTACGGGTTGTTTTTTCTTTTGCAACCGAAACTGACAGTGCTCTTCCTTCAATTTCTTTATTGTTCAGCGCCTTCATTGCTGCCTGTCCTTCTGCTACAACATCCATTTCAACAAAACCAAAACCACGGCTTCTTCCGGTTTCCCTGTCATTGATCACTTTTGCAGAAGTAACATTACCAAATGGCGTAAACAAATCTCTTAAAGCTTCCTCATTTGTGTGAAAGCTTAAATTCGAAACATACATGTTCATAAAAAATAATTTAAAATAATAAAATAAAATACCTGTGACTATAACCAGAGACAAAGAGTAAAGAAGGATAAATTAATACTGAGGGAAAAAGTAAAAAATTTGGAGCGGTCTTATACTGAATGTGGGCCTAATTAAATGGCACGTAGTAAAGATAGACTAATAAAAGGCAATGAGCTAATCTAATTAAACAGTGCCATTTCCTCGTTGTTGGTTCTTAAATAGCAAATTCATTGTGCAAGTTTAAAGGGCAGAAAAAAGGAAAAAAAATGTTTTGCCTTATATTTATACGAGGATGGTACTTAGCTTATGAAGTATTATTTACTTACTTTATTCCTGATCATTCAACAACCTCTTTTTGCACAGACTCTTCAATGGGCAAAAGCGATCCACCACGCCCAACCTATAGGAACTTTAATTAATGAAGTAACCACCAGTATAACAACAGATGCTGCAGGAAATGTGTACTTGTCAGGTGTTTTTGAAAATTCAATGGACTTTGATGCCGGTCCAGCTCAATTTTTTCTTACAAGTACCGGGTATACAGATGTCTTCATTGCAAAGTACAGCCCGAATGGTAATTTAATTTTCGCTAAGAGTTTCGGAGGTACAGACCCTGATTTTGGTAGTGACATAGCAATTGACCCTTCGGGCAATATCATTATTACAGGAAC
>DATDCP010000170.1:0-7402 GCA_036524255.1 Chitinophagaceae bacterium | reverse complement strand
CAATTCAACTAGTACTAATAAATCGTGATTTTACGTTTGCATATTAATAGTCTTTAGTGTTCTGATAAAACAAGGGTCTGATATTTGTATTATTAAGTCAAATAATTTCCATCTGTCTTACAAGCCTGTCATACTTCTATTCCTGTTTCTATTATCTAAAGAAAAAGGCATTGCCGGAAATTTACTATCGGAAATAAATTCCACAAAAAAAGAAGCGTTAGGGTTTATTGATAAAATAGATCAATCAAAAGAAAACATTTTGTGGCCGAACATAAAGCCAAAATTGTTTTATGATAATCTTAAACTGAATTTGGAAAAGCCAGAGAGCTTTTATCCCGGACGCAGTACTAATTTTTGTGCATACGGGGCACTCTCCTATTTAGTAATGGAAAAGGATCCGCTTGGTTATGTAAAATTCATGAATGAATTATACGATAAGGGTGAAGCAGATTTTAATAATAATCATTTCAAACCTTCGAGTGCAGTGATGAAAGCAGCAGGTGCTTTAAAGTTTAAGGGAGTACTTGATATACGACATGCAGAACAAATGTGGTTTCTTGTACTGGCAGATAAATTCAAAGGCTATCTTAATTTTTTTGATAAAAAATTCGATGAAGGTGATGAAAATTCTTTTTGGGCAGCAACCAACCTGTCTAAGTTCGATCGTATGGTTAATAAAATGTGTGGCGTACATGTAAAAGCAGTTGGGAGTGATCTGATCAAACCCTGGGTAAAAGATCCTTATAGTTATCTCTTAAAAAGGATCGACAGCAATATTGTTAGTCTCTATATCAACAACCGCATCATTCATAAAAAAAATCATGATAAGATAAAATTCTCGATACCTACTCATTTTATTATTCTAAAGAACATAAGCAAACAGGATAATATGGTCACATTACGCTATTGGGATTACGGTGGGGAAACGCAAATGCAAGTATCCTCCCGTACATTTAAAAAGATAATTTTTGGAATTATAACCATTGATAAATGACCTGTCACTTATTTATCATCTTGATCATTTGCTCGTTGCTGTCTGCTTCATGCAGCACCAAGATCGTTTCGACTAATATTTACCAGGAACAGAAAGAAAATCTTAACAAGATCGAAAGTCGCTATGAAAAATTAAATCCAACGAATCATTTTAGCCTGGCCTATACTGATAAAAAATTTAACATCATTTCTCTTGAAATGATCTCAGATACACTGACGAGGATCTATGAGTTCAATATTAATGAAAGTAGATTAGCGGATACATTGATAAAATATAATTATGATACAGCAGGCATTTATTTTCTGATAAGAAAAATGAGAGAATCAAAAGTTACATGGATAAATAGTTTTGATTATTATGTAAATGATCAACCGCAACAAATGATAATTTTAAGTCTTAAACCCGTGACCATTCGCTATATTTTCTCACCGCCAAAATATGTTGCATTGGCCTATTTCAGAACAACTCAATCATTTGATGAAAAAGGAAGATTATTAGATAGCAGGCGTACAAAACAAGTTCGAAAAATAAAAGGACAGGTGTTTTATAAGATCACTGATCGCATTTGTTATACAATAACAGATAAGTATCGCTGACCGTTTATCAATATTTACTTTAACACCTCTCTCGAAATAACGATCTTCTGTATTTCACTGGTCCCTTCGCCGATAGTGCAGAGTTTGGAATCACGATAATATTTTTCTACAGGAAAATCTTTAGTATAACCATAACCGCCAAAGATCTGGACGGCATCATTTGCTACTTTCACTGCCACTTCACTTGCATAATACTTTGCCATCGCTGATTCTTTTGTCATTTGCTGCCCCCGTTCCTTTAGATCACATGCATGCAATATCAACAATTCTGATGCAGCTATTTCCGTTGCCATGTCCGCCAGTTTAAAAGATACTCCCTGGAAATTTGAGATCGGCTGATCAAATTGATAGCGTTCCTGTGAATACTTTAATGCAGCCTCATAGGCACCTTTAGCAATACCTAATGCGAGTGATGCTATAGATATTCTTCCGCCATCTAAAACTTTTAATGATTGTTTAAAACCATCTCCTACTTCACCTAAACGATTTGTATCTGGTATCCTGCAGTTATCAAAGATCATTTCTGCAGTTTCACTTGCACGCATTCCTAGTTTGTTTTCCTTTTTACCCCCGCTAAAACCAGGAGTACCTTTTTCAACAATAAATGCGGTAGCATTATTTTTTGCTCTTGGTTCACCTGTTCTGCAGATCAACACGGATATATCACAACTCTTGCCGTGAGTGATCCAATTTTTTGTTCCATTGATCACCCAATCATTTCCATCTTTCACTGCGGCGCATTTCATATTGCCTGCATCACTGCCGGTACCGGGTTCAGTCAACCCCCAGGCGCCTATCCATTCCGCAGTCGCAAGTTTTGGTAAATATTTTTTCTTCTGCTCCTCGTTCCCAAAACTTAAAATATGCCCCGTACAAAGTGAATTATGTGCAGCAAGACTTAAACCGATAGAGCCACAAACTTTTGATATTTCTTCAATGATGATTTTATACTCAAAATAACTTAAACCTGCCCCGCCATATTTCTCAGGCACTAATACTCCCATCATTCCCAACTTTCCCATTTCTTTAAAGCATTTAACAGGAAATTCCTGCGATTCATCCCATTCCATTACATGTGGCTTGATAAATTGCTGTGCAAAATCCCTTGCTGTTTGTGCGGCATGTTGTGTTATCTCGCTTTGCTGAAAATCCATATTGTTCCTTTCTTTTATAAAAGACCTATTCAAATAATTTGCGCTGCAAGGTAGGTAGAATTTTTTAATCGCTAACGTCTGTTAGCATTTATTCTCATTAATTATGTTGGATTTGGACAAAGCAAGTAATAAAGAAGCCCGCCGGTGGAAACTGGTGGGCTCTCTTAATCAAAAACATTACCATTAAACCTTATCCTATGAAAATTTAATGAATTTAATGGATAAAAAATCAAATTGAAAACTTAGTTGTAAACACTTGGTGCGACTTCATAAAAACTCTAGCATAAGTCCATCGTAGGCAAGATGAATACCATCGGGTAATTCGGCTTCGATTTCCTCATGTCGTCCGAGCTGATGAGAAATATGCGTGAAATAAGCTTTTGGAACTTTTAATCCCTGGACAATGTCAATTGCTTCAGCCAATGTAAAATGAGAAATGTGATGTTGCTTGCGTAGTGCATTTAGCACCAGGACTTCGCTTCCTTTTATTTTTTCTTTTTCACTTTCCTCGATGCGGTTAGCATCAGTAATGTATGTAAACTTGCCAAAACGAAACCCATACACCTGCATTTTTAAATGCCAAACCATGATCGGTTGCACAGGAATATCGCCGATCATAAATGGTTCGTTGGTGATCGTATTTAAATTTACCACAGGAACACCGGGGTACTTTTCTTCGGTAAAAACATAAGGAAATTCTCTTTTGATCGCCGCTTCGGTTAATGTGTTAGAATAAATTTCCATGACAGGCTTATAAAAAAAATTAAAAGCCCTTACATCATCAAGCCCCGCTATATGATCTTTATGAGGATGAGTGAAAAGAACTGCATCCAGTTTTTTTACTTTCTGCCGCAACATCTGGTAACGGAAATCCGGTGTGGTATCAACTACAATAGTTGTTGTGGGTGATTGCACCATTATACTTGGCCGAAGTCGTGTATCTTTTTCGTCAGGGGATGTGCATACTTCGCAGTCGCATGCTACCATAGGGACACCAGCACTGGTACCAGAACCGAGAAAAGTTATTTTAAGCGGAGGACAAGTCACTAAACAAAAATACGAACAACGAAGTTGGATTTAGATCGAAATGAAATGGGAGATCATTTTGCTTCTGCCTGGGATTTCACTAATACTTCCTTGTATAATTTTTTTGATTCTTCAGTAAGTGATTCGGTGTCTATTCCTAATTGCGGTATCAGGTCAAGCATTGTATTGATGCGGCCCTCGAGTTGGAGAAATTTATTCAATACCACTACTTTCCTTTCTTCCAGTATACAATAGCCGCTTTGGAAAGTGCCTCTTTCATAACGAAGCACATAGCCGGCTTCTTCAACAATAGTTTCTAATTTGTCAAGAGTTGTCAGAGTATATTTCATAAACCCCAAACCCCTAAAGGGGCTTTTATAGTTTTATAATTGTAATGTCTTTTCATGGCGAAACTACATTATAAACAACTTTCTGATTTAATTCTTTTCCACAAAATGTGAGAACACTTCAATCTAAGTCTCCCCTTTAGGGGGACAGTGGGTTGGGTTAGGTTTACTTACTCTGCATCTTAATCACCGGCACTATCATTTCTTCCATGCTCACACCTCCGTGCTGAAAAGTATTCCGGTAATAATTCACGTAGTAATTATAATTATTGGGATAACATAAGAAACCATCTTCTTTTGCAAAAATGAACGATGAATTTACAGTTGGCACCGGCAATCCTGCTTCTCTCGGATCACGGAAAGCAAGCACTTCTTTTGGTTCATAATTCAAATTGCGGCCATGTTTATAGCGAAGGTTAGTAGTTGTTTGTTTATCCCCCACCACTTTGTACGCCGTTTTCACTTTCACACTTCCGTGATCGGTGGCTAAAACAATTTTAATGTTCTTATCCGCTATTTTTTTCAATGCCTGGTGCAACGGGGAATGTTCAAACCAACTACGTGTAAGACTTCGATAACTCATTTCATCACTGGCAAGTTCTTTCAGTACTTCCATTTCAGTTCTTGCATGGCTAAGCATATCAACAAAATTATACACGATCACATTCAGGTCATTACCGAGCAGGTTATGAATATTATTTTGCAGATCAAGCCCTGCCTGGTTATTCACCACTTTAGTATAAGAAACTTTTAAATCCCCTTTGCCTAACCTTTTTAATTGAGCCCTTAAAAATTCTTCTTCATGTAAATTTTTCCCGCCTTGTTCATCATCATTTTTCCATTGAACCTGAAATTGTTTTTCAATATCAACTGGCAACATACCTGCAAAAATTGCATTTCGGCAGTATTGGGTAGCAGTTGGAAGAATACTGTAAAAACTATCCTCTTCAAGTATACGGAAACTCTCCGCAAACATTGGCTGGATCGCTTTCCATTGATCAAAACGAAGATTATCAACCAAAATAAAAAACAGCGGTACTCCTTTTTCCAAATGAGGCAGCACTTTAAACTGCATCAAGGTATGTGACATCACCGGGCCATCACCAGTTTTTGGTTTCACCCATGATGAATAGTGGCGTGAAATAAATTTAAAGAATTCGGTATTCGCTTCACTCTTCTGGCTCTGCAACACTTCCTGCATCTCAGGACTATCACTTTTTTCCATTTCAAGTTCCCAGTACACAAGCTTTTTATAAATATCCATCCATTCGTTATAGTCAGGACTGCTGTTTAGCGCCATAAAAAGATTGCGGAACTGTTGCTGATAAGCCGTTGTTGTTTTCTCAGCCACCAATCTTTTATTATCAAGAATTTTTTTCAAGCTCAGCAATACCTGGTTTGGATTCACCGGCTTTATCAGGTAATCACTGATCTGTGAACCGATGGCATCATTCATCAGGTTCTCTGTTTCATTTTTTGTTATCAGTACTATGGGGATTTGTTGTCTTACCTCTTTGATCTTTGCAAGTGTTTCCAGCCCGGTAATGCCCGGCATTGTTTCATCGATCAATACAACATCAACTTGGTTTTCTTTTACATAATCAATGGCGTCAAAGCCATTCGTCAGCGTTTGTACCTCGTAACCTTTGCTTTCTAAAAAAAGTTTTTGTGATTGCAGACTTTCTATTTCATCATCCACCCAGAGAATTTTTGCTAATGCCATTCTTGTTCATTTGTGTTTATGGTCGTGGTTTATAATTATTATGTACCCAACTTTCGTGCTACTATTTAGCTTCCGTTGCGTCGCACTCTTGTACGCTTTATTCGCTATTCAGCAAGCATGAAGAAGTTCAAATTTAGTTTAATAACTTCAGCTATTGTAGTTTTGCGGCCTTGCCTTAACAAAAAAGCAACATGTCCAACACCAGAAAGATAATCAACGATCCCGTTTATGGTTTTATTACTATCGATCATCCTTTGATATTGGATATTATTGCTCATCCGTACTATCAACGTCTTCGCCGTATTTACCAAATGGCATTTGCCCATCTTGTTTACCCGGGTGCTGTTCATTCCCGTCTTCATCATTCACTAGGCGCCTATCACCTTATGTGTAATGCGTTAAACGAGCTAAAGAACAAAGGCATTGAAATTACTCATGAAGAAGAACTCGGCGCAAAGGTTGCTATTTTATTACACGATATCGGGCACGGACCATATTCACATACTCTCGAAAAAGAATTAATTAATGATGTCCATCATGAAACAATTTCGCTGCTTATCATGAAAGTGCTCAATAAAGAGTTCAATGGACAATTACAAACAGCCATTGATATTTTTACCAACTGTTATCCTAAAAAATTCTTATACCAGTTAATCGCCGGTCAGGTAGATGTTGACCGAATGGATTATCTGACCCGTGACAGTTTTTTTACCGGGGTATCAGAAGGTGTGATCGGCTATGATCGTATTATAAAAATGCTGACGGTTCATAACGGCCAGTTAATGGTAGAAGAAAAAGCTATTTACTCTATTGAAAAATTCTTGGTCTCACGCCGGCTTATGTACTGGCAGGTATACTTACATAAAACCGTGCTCAGCGCTGAAATGATGCTGGTAAAAATTATTCAAAGGGCAAAAGAATTAATTACAAAAGGAGTAAAAACAGAAGCGGCAACATCAGCACTAAATTATTTTTTGCAAAATCCTTCCACAGATCATAAAACGCAAGAACATCTTGATACATTCTGCAGGCTTGATGATTTTGATGTAATGTCAACTGTAAAGAACTGGATGGATCATCCGGATAAAATTCTATCAACTCTTTGCAGTGGATTAGTTGACCGGAAACTTTATAAAGTCAAATTGCAAGCCGATTCATTTGATAATTCAAGTGTTAACGAAAAGAAAAAAGAGTTGGTTCAAAGGTTCGGCATCAGCAATGAAGAAGCCGATTATTTCGTTTTTACCGGTGAGGCAATAAACACAACTTATAACCCGGAAGACGAGAGAATAAATATTTTATTCAAAGATGGAAGCGTTAAAGATATTTCGAAAGTTGACAATGCTTTGATCCATCAGCATCTCGCAAGCCCGGTTAAAAAACAGTACATTTGTTACCTACGGGTTTGACGTTTGAAGTTCGGGGTTCGATGTAAGGATCAATCAAAACTTCAAACCCCAAACCTCAAACTTCGAACAATATGACTTTTTCGGCACTTCAGATCGCAGCACTTATCAATGGCAAAACAGAAGGCAATGCAAATATTTCTGTCAATTCTTTTG
>DATDCP010000169.1:0-3576 GCA_036524255.1 Chitinophagaceae bacterium | reverse complement strand
TGTTTGTGTTCCACTACCCAATCCATTCCCGTTAATGCAAGTCGCAAATAAATAATTTCAACCAAAACAATTCCCAAACCATATTTCCATGCATTGCGCAGATTTTCCTGTACGCTCAATTGAGTTGCGGTCAGATTCATGTTACCCAATGGTAATTGCCCAAGAAAACTAATGATGAATCCAAGCAATGATACATATACGAGATGAAGCATAAGTTTAAAAATTGATTCATCAGGGAAGCGATGCATCAATAGCTAGCTTGCGTTTATAACTTTTTTTAGAGCTATTCAAAAAAGCGAATCCTTCTTTCCATGTCCAATATCGTACCCCTCGTTTATTATTTATCTTACCGATCTTGTAAAGATGTTCCCAATGTCTTACAGTTTCCTTTAATCCCCGCCAATAACTCAAGGTACCATCAAAAATATGGAGAGGTACAGCCCCCGCGCCATTGAATTCAAGTATCTTGATGTTTTTACCGTTTTTCAGATCTTCCAGCGAAGTACATTTCAGGTCATAACGTCCAAAATAAAACTCGCCAGCTTCATTGCTTATTTTGTCAAACACGTCGCAAAGCTTTTGATCTATCTCTTTATTCATATTAATGAATCTGGCGCCAACCCTGTGATTGCCGGCATAATTCAGCACATAGTCTTCATTTGCCGCAGGAACAGATTCCCACTTTCCAGAATGTTTCCTTTTCATTTCCTCTAGTTGATATTTAGCCAGGGGGTGAACTGAAACTAATTCTTTTAATGTTTTTTTTCCATCTCCTGTTACATGTAAAAAATTCTTTGCAACCATGCCAGTTATTATGCCTTTTGTTTTTCCCGGATAACGAATATGAAAGACGCTGAACTCCATTGGAAGCTGAACAAAAGCTTGTAAAATATATGTGTCATCAATCGCTTCATGATATTGCTGTAAACCAGTTTCATCTTTTATTACCCGAAATAATACGCCTTGCATGCTTCTGTCTGGTTTTGCTATCATCGGAAAATTCAG
This sequence comes from Chitinophagaceae bacterium, assembly GCA_036524255.1. GTDB lineage: Bacteria > Bacteroidota > Bacteroidia > Chitinophagales > Chitinophagaceae > VBAS01. Next base: position 2,571 of record DATDCP010000169.1, on the reverse strand, counting down.
TTCAATTTTTTTTAATTCAGTTTTCACGTCATCCAGGCTCGTTGTATTCTCTATGTATAAGGTTTCAGGTAAACACCATTTTGGCAACTGCTGGTACATTTCTTTTTTGCTGTTGCCTTCAAAACCGGCAAATTGTAAAGTAGGATTTACAGGTGTGAAAAACCAAAGAGCCCTGGCTTTAATCGCATAATATAACCAGGCAACACTTACCGGCGCATACATTATATCATAGGGCCACCTTTCCCACTCAAATAATCTTTTAAAGAATTCTTTCATAACAAATCTGCTAAGGGTTTAAATCTTTTTCTGGCTATGTAAATCTTCAATTTTTTCTTCTAAACCATGTGTTACTTCTTCCGGATGTTTCATTTTATGCTTTGTATCTTTTTTCTTTGACATTTTCCAAATTTGAATAATAGCAGTTACTAAAAAGATCCCTCCTATCACCCAATTGAGGATATGGTCATTGTTTTGCAATTTGCCCGCCACGATACGACCACCAAAAATAAAAACGCAGTTACCGATAAGTGTTCCTAATCCAATACCAATAATATAAAAATTATAATGTTTGTTTACAGGCAATAAAATTTTTTTTGTGAGAAGAACAGTGCTCCATCCAAACCAAAAAGGAATTTGCGCCGGGCTAACAGCACTCATGGAAAAGCCGAGCAAAATTTTGGGAAGCGGGCTGCTAAGCACAATACTTTCATTGACAGTTGGGCTCATTGCTGCGTGAAAACTGGAGGCTGCAAGGATCAATACGATCAGCAGTGTTATCCACTCGAGTATTTTAAAAAGAAATTCTTTTTTGCGAACCCAATCCATTGCTACTAAGGAAAGTCGTACGTAGATCATTTCGGCAATCAAAGATCCTAATGAAAATAGCATCGCCTGCATTATTCCATCACTGATACTTATTTGCATAGCAGCAATATTCAATGTTCCCAATGGTAAAGAACCTAGGAAACTAATAAGCATGCCGATAAAAAAGATTTTTGCTAATCGCACGATGCGAATGTACAAACTAACAAGTAAGATAAATATGCGGGTATCTTGAAACTAAACTGGGGGAATAGGGAACTGTTTAACTTTTCTTCGCAAAAATGGAAAGCTCCACATTAAGCTCGTCAGCAATTGAAAAACTTTTACCGCCAACACCAAAATCCAAACGGTTCAATTTAAATTCTCCTTCAAAAAGAATTCCACCGTCTTTGCTTGTTTGAGAAAAAGGAAAGCTGATCTCCTTTGAAACATTTTTTATTGTAATGACCCCAAACATATAGAGATAACCTTCTTTATTTGTTGTAGTGACCTTAGTAGATTTGAAACTGATCTTCGGAAATTTTTCTACATCGAAATATTCTGCTTTTCTCAAATGATTATCTCTTCCTTCCATATCAGTATCCACGGATTTTGCTTCAACGCTTACATTAAAACTTGCGATAGCAAGATTTGAAGGGTCAAACGTGATAGTACCTGTAAGTCCATCAAATGTGCCGCCGGTATTGATACCAAAATTCTTTATAACAAACCTAACTTTCGAACCTGCATCTGTAGGAGTATAATTTTGACCATATGCAGCACTAATACAGAATAAGGATATTACGGTAAAAACTATTTTAAGCATATAAGATCATTTATCGACTATGTTAGTGTTAGAACGGTTTTTCGTAAAAAACCGTTGCTTTTAAAGTCAGAAATATTAAGTTTAACAAATTATAACTTTTAAAAAAGGGGATTTGGCATTAATCAAACTCTTCAAGCAGCTTGAAATGACGGCGTGCTTGCTTTAAAAAATCACGGCCCTTCTTATAAGGCCAGTAGGGAGTTCCATGTTCGTGGTTATACTTGCTTATCTCGAACAAAACTTTCCAGTGTTTTAGAATTTCCCGGTATGCCTGCCAGAGGGTAAGTTCCGCATCATATATATGATTGGGTTCTGCGCCACAACCATTGAATTCAAGTATTGAATAATTTTTTCCTTCTTTCAGTTCATCAAGCGTCACACATTTCACATCATACCGACCGTAATAAAATTTATCGGTATAATGACTTAAGTCATCAAAGACCTTGTGCAGTTTGTCATCAGCAAGATGATGAAGATCGATAAACCTCGCACCACGGTTATGATTACCTGCATAGGAAAGATAAAAATGCTGATCTTTTTTCAATACTCTGTCCAACCGATGTTCATGCCGGTGTTTCATTTCTTCCAGGCGGTATTTAGCCCGGGGATGTTGCAGGATCAATTCCCATAATGTTGATCTGCCATCACCATAAACTTCCAGCAATTCTTTTTGTATCAATCCGCTGATAGTTCCTTTTTGCTGCGCAGGATGACGATAATAAAAAATACTTAGTTCCACTGGCAGCTCGATCAATTCCTGCACAATATATTCTACAGGAATTCTTTCATGATATTTTCTTAATTGGTCGTCATTATCAATTCTTCTGAAAAGAATTCCTTTCATACCGACATCTGGCTTTACAATAAATGGATAACTGAATCCATTTTCAAGTATTTTTTTCTTTACTTCATCAAAAGAAAGATCGTGAAGGATGTAAATTGTT
>DATDCP010000168.1:0-5067 GCA_036524255.1 Chitinophagaceae bacterium | reverse complement strand
CTTGCTTTTCCATTACTTTATTAAACATGAATGCGGCGGCTCCACCAGGAACATCTTCATCAATAAATATGATCCGGTTTGTCTTCTTAAGAGATTCAAGGATTTTATGATTTACATCGAACGGCAGCAAAGTTTGTACATCAATTATTTCACAACTAATGCCCTGAGCCTCTAGCGTATCGGCAGCTTCTTGAATAATGCGCAATATGGAGCCATAAGAAACAATAGTAATATCAGTACCTTCTTTTATTACTTCAGGAACGCCTAAGGGAACAGTAAATTGAAGAAGATTTGAGATCAATTTTTCTTTTAAGCGATAACCATTCAGGCACTCGATGATAATTCCCGGGTCATTACTTTTCAGTAATGTATTATACATACCAACAGCCTGTGTCATATTTCTTGGCACACAAACATACATTCCTCTTAAAGAATTTATCACCATTCCCATTGGAGAACCGCTGTGCCAGATCCCTTCCAGTCGGTGACCCCTTGTTCTCACGATCAGTGGGCAGCTTTGTTTTCCTTTTGTTCGGAAATGAAGAGTTGCTGCATCGTCACTTAAAGGTTCAAGTCCATATAATAAATAATCGAGGTATTGAATTTCTGCAATAGGTCTTAATCCACGCATTGCAATACCAATACCTTGCCCCATAATTGTCAGCTCACGAATACCGCAATCAAAAATTCTTGCTTCGCCATATTTTGTTTGCAACCCACTAAAGCCCTGGTTCACGTCTCCAATCTTTCCAACATCTTCTCCAAATGCAACTACAAGCGGATTGCTTGAGAACAATGCATCAAAATATTTATTCAAAACTTCAAACCCATTTATCATTGGTGCATCTGCCGCTATTACTGCTTTTGTTTCAGTAACATTTAATGCGCTTTTTTCACCAACATTATATAAATGCGAATTGTAAAGAAGTTCATTCTCTTTTAAAAGATCATTGTAATAATCTTTTGCCCAGAATGCGGCATCATTATCTCCTGCGGCTTTCAACATCATATACAATGATCTCATAACATCCCGGCGCATTGGCTCACGATTAGAAGAAAGCTCTTTACTGATCTTTTCAATCGCCTGGGCCTTATTAGGAATATTAACTGCCATTGATATAGCTAATTCCGTGATCTTCTTTACTTGTTCTTTTATCGGTGATTGATATTTCTCCCATGCTTTTGATCTTTCATCCTTCACATGGTTCTTTGCTTTTGATTCAAGACGATTTAATTCTTCATCGCTTGCCAAAGAAGAATCAATGACCCATTCACGCATCTTTCTAATGCAATCATGTTCTCTCTCCCATTCAAGTCGTTCCGGAGTTTTATAACGTTCATGACTGCCGGAAGTGGAGTGGCCCTGTGGTTGGGTGAGTTCTTCTACATGAAATAGTGCAGGTGTATGCGTTTCCCTGGCAAGACGAATCCCTTCTTCAAATGCTTCACACATACCAGCGTAATCCCAACCTCTTATTTTATAAATATGAAATCCATTTGAATCATCTTTTTTCTGAAAGCCACTTAATGCTTCGGAAATAGACGCTTTAGTTGTTTGTAATCTTTTGGGAACTGAAATTCCATAACCATCATCCCAAACAAACAAAGCCATTGGCACTTGCATTACACCAGCGGCATTTACCGTTTCCCAAAAATGACCTTCAGATGTTGCGGCATCACCAATTGTTACAAAACAAACTTCTTTGCCATTATCAGAAAGATGATCGTATTGTTTTAATTCTTTTATACCACGAAAACATTTTGAAGCGAGGGCAACTCCCAGGCCCCTTGGCATTTGACCGGCAGTTGGAGCAAGATCTGCAATCGTATTTTTCCGATTGGCTAGATCAAGCCAGTTTCCATTCTCATCAGTTAGGGAAGTACAGAAATGCGAAACCATTTGACGGCCAGCACTATTTGGATCATTCTTATCGTCCGGATCGGCATATAATTGTGCAAAAAATTGTTCAACAGTTGCCTGGCCAATAGCAAATTGAAAAGTTTGATCGCGGTAATAACCGCTGCGAAAATCACCCTCTTTGAAAAACTTTGCCATTGCCACCTGTGCTACCTCCTTACCATCACCAAAAATTCCAAATTTTGCCTTGCCAGTCAAAACCTCCTTGCGGCCTAAAAGACTGGCCTCTCGGCTTAAGCAAGCGACGTAAAAATCGTTTAGTACCTCGTTTCGAAAACTTTCGAATGAAAGTTTATCAGCGGCAAGCATTGAAGGATGAGGGGTATCCATGCGACAAAGATATAGGAAAGCCTACCCACGTTTTTGGCATGTTAAAAAATAACGAATTTCTGTGCTTCTGGCCTATGGTTTTTGAAGATGAAGTCATAAATTTGAGGTCTGAATCATTTAATATGAAAAAACTGTTCACCCTCTTTTCTGCAGTTGCAATAGCAGTTGTAATGAATGCGCAAACAACAGCTGTATTGAATGCACAAACAACAGCTGCTCCAGAAGTTCTTTCAGTAAAGGAAACCGAGTTTAATTTTGGAACAATTCCACAAGGCAAACCGGTTTATCATTTTTTTGAAGTTATCAATACTGGAAAAGACCCGATGGTAATTTCAAATGTCCAAACAAGTTGCGGATGTACAACTCCTGAATGGAGCAAAGAACCAATTGCTCCCGGCGGTACTTCAAAAGTAAGAGTAGGATATAATGCAGCCGCTGAAGGTCATTTTGATAAAACTATTACGATAATGTACAACCAAAACCTGTCAAAACAGGTCAAGATAACGGGAACTGTATGGAAAGCCCCTGTAGGTTCAGCACCCGAAAACTCATCAATTAGCTTACTAAAACAAAAAAACAATTAAGATCATGAAGAAATTATTATTTATCGCAGCAGCGTTTGTAATATCAGTAGCAGCTTTTTCACAAACTAAAGCCGAAGAATTAATAAAATTTCCTGACTTGGCGTATGATTTCGGCAAAATAAAACAGGGTGTGCCGGTAACATACGATTTTCAATTTACCAATATTGCCAATAAACCTGTAGTCGTTGAATCAGCAACTGCATCATGCGGTTGTACAACTCCAAAATGGCCGCAAACTCCCGTTATGGCCGGCAAAAAAGAATTGATCAATGTTGGCTATAATGCAGCAAGCGTTGGTACGTTTTCAAAAACAATTACTGTAAAACTTGCTGGAGTGGACAATCCGCTTACATTAACTATTAATGGTGAGGTGTTAACAGCAGAAGCTTATGACTCTTATGTAAAAGAAAAAGGGAAAAAAAACGGAAAATCTGGTAGATAAGAACTTACTGTTTAAAATATCCATCCCTGTTTTTATAAACGGGGATTTTTTATTGTAAGAAGTTTACTTATGTAATGATAATTATCTTTGGATCATGCTAAATATTTCAAATCGTGGTCAGCATATGCCCGCTTCACCAATTAGGAAACTGGTGCCATATGCCGAAGCCGCAAAGAAAAAGGGAATTAAAGTTTATCATCTTAATATCGGTCAGCCTGATATAGAAACACCGCCGGCAATCCTCGATGCTGTTCGTAATGCGGATATCAAAGTACTTGAATATAGTCACAGCGCCGGTAATGAAAGCTATCGCAGAAAGCTTGTGCAGTATTATAAAAAAGTTGGCATTGATGTTACTCATGAACAGATCATCATTACCACAGGCGGTAGTGAAGCGATTATGTTTGGCTTTTTCTGCTGTCTGAATGCAGGTGATGAAGTAATTATCCCTGAACCTTTTTATGCAAACTATAATGGCTTTGCCTGTGCAGCAGGTGTAAATGTTGTTCCGATCACATCAACTATTGAAACTGGTTTTGCCCTGCCTCCCATCGAAGATTTTGAAAAAGTAATTACTCCAAAAACAAAAGCGATCATTATTTGCAGTCCAAATAACCCGACGGGTTATTTATATAGCCGTCCTGAAATGGAAGCATTGAAAAAAATATGCATCAAGTATGATCTGTATTTATTCAGTGATGAAGCTTATCGGGAGTTTTGTTATGATGGTGAGTATGTAAGTGCTATGCATCTTTCAGGGTTAGATCAGCATGTGGTGCTGATGGACACTATTTCAAAACGATATAGTGCCTGTGGTGCAAGATTGGGAGCATTTGTTACAAAAAATAAAGAAGTCTATAACGCTGCTATGAAATTTGCACAGGCAAGGCTTTCACCTCCCGGGCTTGCACAAATAATGGGTGAAGCTGCTGTTGATCTTCCCGATTCGTATTTTGATGCCCCAAAAGCTGAATATTTATCAAGAAGAAACTTAATGGTTAGCAGATTAAATAAAATGCCAGGAGTGTTTTGTCCAAATCCCGGTGGGGCGTTTTATGCTATTGCAAAACTTCCTATTGATGATTCAGATAAATTCTGTCAATGGCTATTGGAAAGCTTTTCTTATAACGATCAAACAGTGATGTTGGCGCCTGCAACAGGATTTTATGGAACTGGAGGATTAGGAAAAAATGAAGTACGGTTGGCGTATGTATTGAATCTTGATGCACTTAATGCCGCAATGGATTGTTTGGAAAAGGCATTGGAAGAATATCCTGGAAGAACAATTGCAAAAAAATTAAGTACTGCAGAAGCGAAATAATTACTGTACAAATAATTTCAGCACAACATCTTTTTGATCTTTTCTGATTATCCTTAAAAGGTTCAAACCTTTACTCAATCTCCCCGGCGGCAATTGGTTGCTGATGTCATTTAATTTCATTTCATAAATCTTTTGCCCTTGCATATTGATCACCTGTAATGTTGCCGGCTCAAACTGGTTATCGGAAAGAATAGTGATCGGATCATATTGAGATGCAGGATTTGGATACACTATAAATTCAGTGCCACTGAAATAATATACTGTTTCAATGGAAGAATAAATTACTTTGCCACCTGCCAGTTCAAGCTTGACCCTATAAACATTTAACCCTTTCTTTAATAATGCATCAGTAAAATTTAACAACAGTGAAGAAGGATTTACAACATGCTGCAGGGTTACATATTCAGCTCCATTAAATTTTTCCAAAACCACCTTATTGATATTATATAAAGTACCAAGTGAAACAGTGAGT
>DATDCP010000167.1:0-3342 GCA_036524255.1 Chitinophagaceae bacterium | reverse complement strand
AGTTATTTTTTTGAATCAGTTTTCTGTAAGTATCAGCTCAACTCTTCTGTTAAGAGTTCTTCCTTCTGCTGTATTATTTGTCGTTACAGGTTTGTCTTCACCAAATCCCACTGCGTTCAAACGGCTGGCGGCAATTCCTTTACTCACCAGGTAGTCCACTACGGCTTGAGCCCTGTTCTTGCTCAACGTTAAGTTATAAGCATTTGAACCAGTATTATCTGTATGTCCTTCTATTGTAAGTTTGGCATTAGGATATTTAGCCAGTATATCTGCAAGTTGATCCAAAGGTTCGTAAGATATTTCCTGGAGCGTTGCTTTATTGGTATGGAAATAAATGTTTTTAGCGATATATGTAAGTTTAGTTTTGACATCCTCTGGACATCCATAGTTTGATCCGGGACCTGGTGTATCAGGGCAACGGTCAGTGGCATCAGGAACGCCGTCACCATCACGATCTGTAACTGGACAACCATCATTCTTGGTTGAACCCGGCTCATCAGGACAGCGGTCTTTATTATCGGTAACACCATCTTTGTCGCGGTCAGGATAAGGACAACCATCCAGTTCGGAATAACCCGGCATATCAGGGCATTTATCTTTATCATCAAATATGCCATCTTTATCAGTGTCCGGTACCGGGCATCCTTCGTATTTGGCAACACCCGCAGCCGTAGGACATTTATCTCTGCTATCAAATACTCCGTCACCATCACTGTCTTTATCAACAGGAGGTGGGGCTACAACGGGTTCTGGCCAAGGCTTTGACTTCCGAAATCTTAGTCCTAAGGTGAACTGAAATCCACGATTAATCATTGAGATACCAGGTGGAATAGTATGTACTTCATAAAATCCGTACATATACCGGCCACTTAGCATAATATCCTTCCCTATCCAATATTCCAATCCGCCGGTAATATGAGCATCAAATTCTTCAACAGATCCTGTTATATCAAATTCACCAAACTTATTGCTTTCTTCTGCATAAAGGATCGCATCCAACTGTGGGCCTGCAAACGCCGCAAACTTTTTTGAAAATTGATATTTTATTAAAATAGGGATTGAAAAATAATTGAAGCGAAAGTTTTTCTTTTCTTTTAATTCAGTTGTTAGATCACCTCCCATGGATGAATAAAGGAACTCGGGTTGTAAAGAGATAGGAAATTTTCTTATAGGAAGGGTTACAAATGCACCAAAAACAAAACCAGTACGGAAATTGGTGTTGATAAGTTCAGATGAATTTCCATTCAAATTTAAACGAGATACATTAAGACCGGATTTAATACCAAATGAAACTTTTTTATTGTCGGTTGACTGGCCTATTGCGGGTAGCGAAACAAAGAAATATACTGTTGTCAGTAGTAGTACAAATTTTCGCATAACAGTGTAAATTGGGTGCCCTAATGTAAGGATAAATTCCAAGCCATTCAAGAATGTTTTTTCATTTTGCACTGAATTAAAATAGTTTATTATAAAAAATAATTTTTCAATTTATCCGTATTTAAAAATAAAAGTATCTAACTTGAGATGCCTCCATTGTTATGAGAAAATTCCCTTTCTATTCTTTACTGATCGCAATTTTTTTTGCGGTATCCTGTAGCACTTCTTATAAAACAGAAAATGTTCAATACAGTCATTACAGGATACAGCAATATGATGAAGGAAGTAAATCTCTTGCATCTATCGTAAAGCCATATTCGGATAGTGTAAATAAATTAATGAATGTTGTGATTGGTTACAATGATGCTAAACTGGAAAAAAAAAGACAGGACAACACATTAGGATTTTTTATCACAGATGCATACCTGGAAATGGCGAAACAAAAATTAGATCCAAAAGTTGATGCAGCATTTATGAATTCAGGAGGTATTCGTTTACCTGAAATGTCCGCCGGTGCCATAACACAAGGAAAGATCTTTGAATTAATGCCGTTTGATAACCTGATGGTTTTATTAAAAATGAAAGGAAGTCTCTTAAAGCAATACCTGGATACACTTGCGGCCAATGAAGGTGTGATAGAATCAGGCATTACTATGCAAATTGTAAATAAAACAGCAGAACAAGTATCGATTGGCGGCAAACCGCTTGACTTAAATCGAGATTATACGATTGTACATTCAGATTATGTTGCCATGAACTCCAACTTACTTAAAAATATTAATAGGATCACTAATGGATACCTGCTTCGTGATGCAATTCTTGATTATGTGAAGTTCATCAACAGTCAAAATAAAAAAGTAACAGTAACAGGTATAGACAGGGTCAGTTATGTTAACTAGGAAAACTTTTATATATAATAATATGATGGCTGCAGGAACGTTTTTTGCCGGCAAATCATTATTAACTGAATTAATTGCTGACGACAAGGGTCATCAACTCACTGTTTTACATACAAATGATGTGCATAGTCGCATCGAACCTTTTCCAATGGATGGAGGTACTAACCAGGGATTAGGTGGGGTAGCCGCAAGAGCCGAAATAATCGAAAAAATACGAAGAGAGGAAGAACATGTTTTGTTACTGGATGCTGGTGATATATTTCAAGGCACTCCTTATTTCAATTTTTATAAAGGCGAACCTGAAATAAAAGCAATGAGTTCGATGGGTTATGAGGCAGCCGCGATCGGTAATCATGATTTTGATGCTGGGCTGGAAAACCTGGCAACACAATTGACAAATCATGCAAAATTTCCAATGCTTGTTTCCAATTACGACTTTACGGGCACACCGATGGAATATAAGCATGACCCATATAAAATTTTTAAAAAAGGAAAAATAAAGATTGGCGTTTTTGGCTTGGGAATTGAAATGGCAGGATTAGTGGACGAAAACCTTTCAGCCGGAACTAAGTATCTAGACCCGGTAACAAAAGGAAATGAAATTGCATATAAATTAAAGAAAGAAAAAAATTGTGATCTGGTCATTTGTCTTTCACATCTTGGGTATCAATATTCAGGTAACAAGGTAAGTGATAAACGATTGGCAAATGAAACTGAAAATATTGATCTCATAATTGGAGGCCATACACATACATTTTTAGATGCTCCTGTTGTATTTAAAAACAAGAAAGGAGATGATGTGATAGTAAACCAGGTCGGTTGGGCAGGAATTAATCTTGGCAGGTTGGACTTTAATTTTTCAAAATACTCGAGGAAAAAATTATCCGGATCAAGTTCAATTATGGTTACAAAAAAAACAGAGGAATAAAAATTTTTTATTAGAAAAGATTTTTAGATATTCGTCCTCCTTTGAAAATTTTATTCGTTCCTTTGAAACAAACCCGTTGAAAGAAAGAAGATTCTTAACTCGATATAAATTGCTTACTAACTGATGGAGAAGAATGCT
>DATDCP010000166.1:0-16947 GCA_036524255.1 Chitinophagaceae bacterium | reverse complement strand
GGATGGGCAAAGTTTGCATGGAGTTGTGTGTTTGCTCCGCTAAATGTTGGCGCTACCGCTTTCGCTTATGTTCCAAAAGGAAGATTTATAGCCGGCAGCTATCTTAAAATAATCCAGGATCATAAGATAACGACTCTTTGTGCACCGCCAACAGCATTACGAATATTGATCAATGAAAATTTAAATGAATACAAATTTTTGTTGCGTGAATGTGTGAGTGCAGGTGAACCGCTGAATGCAGAGGTTATAAAAATTTGGAAAGACGGAACAGGTATTGAGATACGTGATGGTTATGGTCAAACAGAAAGCACTTGCATGATCTGTAATCTGCCGGGTGGTAAGATCAGGTTTGGTTCGATGGGTAAACCAACTTTTATTTATGATATGCTGATCGCTGATGCTGAGGGAAATGAATTGCCTGTTCATGAAACCGGGCAGATCGCCGTTCGAATGCATCCTGAACGTTTTCGCGGAGTTTTCAAATCATATATTGGTGAGGAGGAAAAACAAAAACAAGTTTTCAAACATGGACTCTACTACACTGGCGATAAAGCTTATAAAGATGAAGATGGTTACTATTGGTTTGTAGGCAGGGATGATGATGTGATCAAATCATCTGATTACCGCATCGGGCCTTTTGAAATAGAAAGTGTTTTGCTGGAAATAGATGAAGTGTTAGAATCTGCAGTTGTTGGCAGTCCTCATCCGATCAAAGGACAGGAAGTAAAAGCATTTGTTGTACTTGTTCCGGATACTGTTGCAAACAAAGAACTCTCCGATAAAATTTTCCATTATTGCAGAAAACATTTGGCGCCCTATAAAGTTCCAAGGCTTATTGAATTTGTTACCGAGCTTCCTAAAACGATCAGTGGTAAAATAAGGCGTATAGAATTAAGAGCAGCAGAAGAACAGAAAAAAGCAATGAAAGAGAAAAAGGATGATGAATATTCGAGCTAAAGATTGAAGTATATTAAAGGAAAACAAAATATTAGTGTTACCGATCGGACACTTCCATGTACCATTATAAAATGAGATCAAATGAATGATGATACAGTAAAAATTGAAACAAGTTTTGATGCAATAAGAGAAAAAGTTTGGGAAGCGTGGACCGAACCCGAGTTTATATTACAATGGTTTGGTTCCGATCCAAATGGAAAAGGCTTAAGGGCAAAAATGAATGTAGAACAAGGCGGATCCTATGAAATAACTTTTAAAGATGGAGATGGAACTGAGCATACATGCAAGGGTAAATATCTTATCGTAGAAAAGTTCAGGCAACTTTCATTTACATGGGAATGGGAAAATGAACCGGGAGTTGAATCACTAGTCAACATATTACTTGATTCAATAAACGATAGCACTTCAATGATCTTTGAGCACACAAATCTTGGAACAGCATCAGCACATAATTACTTAATGGGCTGGAAAGGAACTTTCTTAAAATTAGAAAGATTATTAAAATGACAACGACTGAATCTGGTCTTCAAAAAAATCTATCTCAACTGAAACCCTTCCAAAAACTTTGTATTAAAATCGCCGCTGCGGAAACGTTCGTCCTGCATTAATTGCAAATGGAATGGAATAGTTGTTTTCACTCCTTCGATGACGTATTCACTTAATGCACGATACATAGTGCCAATAGCTTCGTCTCTTGTACGGGCAATAGTGATGAGTTTGCCGATCATAGAATCATAAAAAGGAGGAATGACATAACCAGCATATGCATGACTGTCTACACGAACACCATGCCCACCGGGCTGGTGCAATACAGTTATTTTTCCGGGTGAAGGACGAAAATCATTGTATGGATCTTCCGCATTGATTCGACATTCGATAGCATGACCTTGCGGATAATAATCTTTACCACTTATCTTTTCACCCATCGCAATTTTTAATTGCTCTTTTATAAGATCAAAGTTGATCACTTCTTCTGTTACGCAATGCTCCACCTGTATACGGGTGTTCATTTCCATGAAATAAAAATTGCGATTCTTGTCAACAAGAAATTCAATAGTGCCAACGCTTTCATAATTGATGGCGCCTGCTGCTTTCTTGGCTGCATCACCCATTTTTTGACGAAGCTCATCAGTCATAAATGGCGATGGAGATTCTTCCACCAATTTTTGATGACGGCGCTGAATAGAACAATCTCTTTCACTTAGATGACAAACATTTCCAAACTGATCACCGGCAACTTGTATCTCAATATGACGAGGCTCTTCTACAAATTTTTCCATGTAGATGCCGTCATTTTTAAATGATGCGCCTGCTTCCGCTTTTGCATTATTGTATGCTCTTTCCATTTCACCATCCTCCCATACAATACGCATTCCCTTTCCACCGCCTCCTGCTGTTGCTTTTAAGATAACAGGGTAACCCATTTCCTTTGCCAATCCTTTTGCTTCCTCCAGACTTTCTAATAAACCTTCACCACCGGGTACTACAGGCACACCTGCTTTTATCATTGTATCTTTTGCAGTGATCTTATCACCCATCGAATTGATCATATCAGGTGTTGGTCCAATAAATTTTATCTGGTGATCTGCACATATCTGTGCAAACTTTGCATTCTCAGCTAAAAAACCATACCCGGGATGAATTGCATCTGCATTTGTAATTTCCGCAGCAGACATTAAATGAGGAATGTTAAGATATGAATCGCTGCTTTGTGGCTTACCGATACATACTGCTTCATCAGCAAATTTTACATGAAGACTGTCACGATCTGCAGTGGAATAAACAGCAACTGTTTTAATTCCCATTTCACGACAGGTGCGAATAACACGGAGTGCAATTTCTCCCCTATTTGCTATTAATACTTTTTTGAACATCTTTATTAATTTGCTAATGTGATAATCTGCTAATATGCTAATGACTTATCAGATTATTTGTCTTAGCTGTTTTTAAAATTTTATTCAATACTTTTTGAATCTCTTCAAGCTTTCCAAGTAATTGAGTGCTATCAGGATAATCTTTTGAATAATCACATAACATTAGCCAATATTGTGTTTCATCCGCCTCTTTAGCAGCGATTTTTATTTTATGAATAAAATCAGCTTTGCTTTCTGCATTTTGTGCTTCCATGCAATTGGCTCCTATTGAAGTGCCAGCCTTTAGTAGTTGTCTTGCTATAACAAATTTTTTGTTTGATTCCAGTACTTCACAATATTGAATGATCATCATTGAAAACTCAAATGACAATTTTAATATTGGGTTATTTTCCAGTAATTCTTTTTGCATAAATAATTTTGAAGACCGAACAGATAAATTAGCAGATCATCAAATTATCGAATTAGCACATTTAACTGGGCTCAACAAGAAACAATGGTTGATCGTATTCAACAGGAGAAGCATCTTCAACAAGTATCTTCACGACCTTTCCTTTTACCTCGCCTTCTATTTCATTAAACAATTTCATGGCTTCAATAATACAAACCACTTTACCAGGAGTGATCTCATCTCCTACCTCAACAAAGTTTGGTTTATCGGGTCCTGCCTTACGATAGAAAGTACCGATCATCGGGCTCCTAACGGTGATAACATTACTTGGTGTAGTGTCTGCTGCTTTATTTGAGTCGGTTGCAGGGGTGGGTTGTATTGTTGGTGCCGGCGAAGTATGCGCAGGCACATGATGAATTTGGGGGACTGCCGGTGCGGTGTGCATGGGTGCACTAATAATTTGTTGGATCTTGTCTTCTTTTTGTTTTATAGTAACTCTGAAATCTTTCAATTCCACAGTTACTTCACCAATATTTGATTTGTTGACCATCTTGATCAATTCCTGAATCTGCTTGAAGTCCATGTTTTTCAAATTAAGTTGGTTTTGTCCGAAGATTCCTCCGGATGTGAATTAAGGGACGGCTAAGATAGGTAAATCAAATCCGCAAAGCATTTGAATTTGGCAAGTTTTTAGGCAAAAGTGGGTCAAAATCATATAAAAAAGCCCAGAATCCAAGAGATTTTGGGCAAATTCCTTAAAACTCCAATTTATCATTTTACTCTTTCTACATACTCACCGGTTTTTGTATTGATACGAATAATTTCGCCTTCATTTACAAAAAGTGGAACACCAACAGTACCGCCGGTTTCAAGAGTTGCAGGTTTTAAAGTACGAGTTGCTGTATCACCACGAACACCGGGTTCGCAATAAGTGATTAGTAAAGCTACTTTATCAGGAAGTTCAGCACCAAGTACCTGGTCGTTGTCGGTGTTTATTAAAATACCAACCTCCTGCCCTTCTTTAAGGTATTGCGGAGCGTCGATTGTTTCCGGCTGCAAAGCAATTTGCTCAAAAGTCTCAGTATTCATGAAATTATAACCAGTATCATCCTTGTATAAAAACTGGTAAGTGTGTCTTTCTACACGTATTGGATAGATATTATCTCCTGAATTCCATGTTTTTTCAATACTCCGGCTATTATCCACACCTTTCAGTTTAGCCCACACTTTTGCAGCGGCACGGGCAGTTTTATTCTCCCCAAATTCCACTACACTGTAAAGACTACCATCAAGTTTCAGGATCATTCCGCGACTTATATCGGATGTGTTTGCCATTTGAACTTTATTTTTTGAGGCGGCAAAGATAAGGTTAGATAGCCTTATGGCAAAGTGTGAAGGGAAAGTTATCTACTCGTTGAAAATCGAGTTTATAATGAATAATGAAGTTTCTTTGCAGCATGAAAACTGTAATAACTCTTTTTGTTTTTGTGCAGATCTCAATGCTTGCTTTTACACAGCAAACAGATCCACCTTATAAAAGATTTCCTACTACACCTCCTCTTAAATTATTATTGACAGATAGCTCTACAGTTTTTACGGATAAACAACTCAAAAAGGATACGCCACTATTTTTTATGTTATTTAGCCCTGATTGTGAACATTGCAAGAAAGAAACAGAAGAATTGATCGATATGATAGATAGCTTTAAACATATTCAAATAGTAATGGCAACGTTTATGCCTGTTGACAAAATGAAAGTCTTTTATGATAATTATAAGTTAGATCGATTTTCTAATATAACGGTAGGATATGATATGCAACACATACTTGCCACTTATTACAGGATCAGTTATACTCCCTTTCTTGCATTTTATGATAAAAAAGGAAACCTGATCGAAGGGGTTCAGGGAGGACTACCATTAGTAAAAGTGCTGGAATATTTTAGAGAATAAATTTGCCTTTGTTTGATGTAACGTAACTTTTTCCCATTTAGCTTCACTGATTTCCAGTCTTTTATTTTTTTAATCACATCTTGGCAAGATTTTTTTAGGGGTACAAATATCATGATCAATGTGCCCACGATAAACCAACCCGCTTTTTATAGGTATTTACTTGTATTTGTGCTTTTTATGCTTCCCTTTTTTGCATTTTCCCAATTGCAATCGAATATTAGTGAGGATACTTCAAAATACAAGATCATTGAAGCAAGTAAAAATTACGACCGGAAGCTCTCGTATCAAAAGAAATGGGGAACACATTACCGAAAAGAATGGGCAACCCCTGTTAAAGTCAGGGTTGTAAAACTTGATACGCTTGCCGGCGGATTAATTCCTTATCAAAGTGGTGGCGGAAGACAAAGTAAAAGTTTACGATTAAAAGATAAAGATGGAAGAGAATATGTTTTAAGGAGCGTTGATAAGAGTTTTGGAAAAGCATTACCCGAAATTTACCAGGGAACATTTATAGAGTCCATCATTAATGACCAGGTTACAATTGGCCATCCTTATGCCCCATTAACAATTCCAACATTAGCGGATGCGGCAGGTGTATATCACACCAACCCTCAAATAGTTTTTGTACCTGAACAACCTGCGCTTGATTCTTTCAATAAAGATTTTGGCAACCAGCTTTACATGTTAGAGCGACGCCCCGATGAAAATTGGGAAACAGCTGCACACTTTGGAAATTCAAAAAATATTATTGGTACCGAAAAAATGATGGAAGAACTTCTTGAAGATAATGATCATAATGTTGATCAGCTTGCTTATGTAAGAGCTCGTTTATTTGATTTTTTTATTGGTGACTGGGGCCGTCATGAAGATCAGTGGCGATGGGGAAGTTTTAAAAATGGGGATGAGAAAATTTTTAAACCAATCCCACGTGACAGGGACCAGGCCTTTACAAAATTTGATGGCAAATGGTTACAAGCCGCAATTTCTGTTGCTGGTCTCGATCATCTGCAAACATTTGATAATACAATTAAAGATGTAACGACATATGGCTTCCCCGCACGGAATCTTGACAGGCGGGTTGCTAATGAACCTTCTTTAAAACAATGGATCGATATTGCAAAAAAACTTCAGCACTCTTTAACTGACGTGGTAATTGAGCAAGCGATCAAACAAATGCCTGCAGAAATATTTTCCATTTCAGGAAAAGATATTATTGAAAAATTGAAGTCACGACGTAATCAACTTGTTGAATATGCTACTACCTACTATAAATTTCTGGCAAAAGATGTTAACGTTGTCGGTACTGATAAAAAAGAATTATTCCAGGTAACCCGGTTAAATGATAATGAGACCATAGTAAAAGTTTACAAACTTAAATTAGAGGGAGACTCTACTGACAAGCTGATCTATGAAAGAAAATTCTATGCGACAGAAACAAATGAAATAAGGTTATATGGCATGAAGGGTGACGATGTTTTTCTTGTAAATGGAAATACCAATAAAGGATTTTTAATTCGAATAATTGGAGGCGATGGTGATGATCTCCTTCAAGACAGTTCTGTAGTAGCCGGAGGAAGAAAATTAACTCATGTGTATGATAATGATAAAACCAGTTTTGAACCGGGTGTTGAAACCCGCTTGCACATTCATGACGATACTTTATTAAACAATTACAAATACAACGCCTTTAAATATGATAAAAAAGGATTTCGGATAGAACCGGGTTTTATTTCTCTCACCTTAGGTTATGGAACAATAAAACATAAATGGCAAAAAGAACCTGCAGGAAGTGATGAAAGCTTTAAAATAAAGTACTCCATCAACAGGAACGCAGTCTTTATCGATTATCGAAAAAATTTTTACCAGTTGTTCGGAAAATGGAATGCATTTATTGGAGCTGGTGCAGGCGTTCCAAATGTTGTAAACTTCTTTGGTGTTGGAAATGAAAGCAGTTTTGAAACCTATGATCAGAGATATTATCGGTTGCGTAGCCGTGAATTTTACGGAAGATTTGGTGTCAATCGCAGCATACGTCATTCACAAATAGAAGTTGGAGGACTTTATCAAACAATTGGTATCATCGATGACGCTGACCGTTTTGTTACAACTGTCAAAGATGGCAGTAACAAATTGGATCTTGAAAGGAAACATTTTGTTAGTGGAAATATAACTTATAGATATCAAAAGACCGATCATCCGATTGTACCTGTAAAGGGATTTCGTTTTTCAAGCAGTGCGGCTTATATATACAACTTCAATAATCCTGATAATTCTTTTACAAAACTCAGTTCTGATGCGGCCGTTTACATTCCTGTATATAATTTTATTTCATTTGCTCTTCGTGCGGGTGGTGCCGCTAATATCGGTGATGCAGAATTTTATCAATTAAATATGTTAGGAAGTCATGATAACCTGAGAGGTTTTCGGAAATATCGTTTTTATGGTAAGCAAAGTGTTTATAACAACAATGAATTACGATTCATCTTTGATGCAAAAAATAAAATTTTCAATGGCAAATACGGTGTCCTAGGTTTTTTTGATAATGGCCGTGTTTGGTATCCCGGTGAGAATTCAAATACATGGCACACAGCGTACGGAATTGGCGCCTTTCTCTCTCTATTTAATAAGATTGTTGTTAGCGGAGCTTATGGAATTTCGAAAGAAGACCGGGTGACTTCGGTCTATTTTGGCTTCTACTTTTAATACAAAAAAATAGAATTGGGTCAGTAGTAATGTAGTCCTTCACTCCTATCTTCGCAGCTCTCCGAGGGAGTCCCGGGGACAAAAATAAATTTTACAGATCATGAAAGTAACAGTTGTAGGCGCTGGTGCAGTTGGTGCTACTTGTGCTGATAATATTGCAAGGAAAGAGCTTTGCGAAGAACTTGTTTTATTAGATATAAAAGAAGGTATTGCAGAAGGTAAAGCACAGGACATGATGCAAACCGCTACACTTCTTGGATTTGATACAAAAATAACCGGAAGCACAAACGATTATTCAAAAACTGCCGGCAGTGACGTAGTTGTAATTACATCAGGACTTCCCCGTAAACCTGGTATGACCAGAGAAGAACTAATTGGCACAAATGCAGGCATTGTGAAAGGTGTTTGTGAAAATATTTTGAAGTATTCTCCAAATGCAGTCCTCATTATTGTCAGTAATCCAATGGATACAATGACTTATTTGGCACTAAAATCTACAGGTTTACCAAAAAATAGAATTATAGGAATGGGCGGCACTTTAGATAGTAGCCGTTTCAAATATCAATTGAGCCAGCATCTTGGTTGCAGTCCTTCTGATCTGAATGCTGTTGTTGTGGGAGGTCATGGAGATACAACGATGATCCCTCTGATCCGTTTGGCAACATGGAACAGTGTACCGGTTACAAAGTTTTTAAGCGATAGTCAGCAAAAGCAGATTGTAAATGATACAATGGTTGGTGGTGCCACTCTTACAAAATTGATTGGGACTTCTGCCTGGTATGCACCAGGAGCTGCTGGAGCAGCAATGGTTGAAACAATTCTTCGCGATGAGAAAAAATTATTTACCTGCTGTGTTGCTCTTGATGGCGAATACGGACAAAAAGATATTTGTCTTGGGGTCCCGGTTACTATTGGAAAAAATGGTTGGGAAAAAATATTTGATTTTGGATTGAATGAGGAAGAACAGGCTGCCTTTAATAAAAGCGCCGATGCTGTAAGGAGCATGAATGATGTATTGAAAACTTTATAAAATTTTAAAGGATTGTAAAAGGCGTCTCGCTTTAGACGAGACGCCTTTTTTTATTTAATAGCTAACTCAAATTTATCTTTGCACTATGCATTATGTTTCTGTTGAAGAGCTGACAAAAAGCTTTGGGATCAAACCCTTGTTTTCAAATATTTCTTTTCATATTGAAGAAGGAGATAAAATTGCATTGGTAGCAAGAAATGGTTCAGGCAAGACAACCTTGCTTAAAATATTGGCGAGCCAGGAAACTGCTGATGAAGGAAAAGTTTGGATAAACAAAGACGTTGATGTGGTTTTGTTTGAACAAGACCCTGTGTTCACTGAAAATGAAACAGTACTTAATAATATTTTCTTTCACGATCACCCAATAATAAATGCAATAAAGGAATATGAAGCAGCCGATGACGAAGGAAGTGAAGAAAAACTCAATGATGCTGTTATAAAAATGGATGAGCTCGGTGCCTGGAATTTTGAAACAAAAGTGAAACAGGTACTTGGCAAATTAAATATTCATCATTTACAGCAAAATATTTCTACACTTAGTGGCGGGCAACGTAAAAGGGTGGCGCTTGCAAAAACATTAATTGATATTGGCTTTGAACACAAACATGTTTTATTAGTAATGGATGAACCCACCAACCATCTTGATGTAGAAATGGTGGAATGGCTGGAAAATTATTTAAGCAGTCAAAACACAACATTGTTGCTTGTAACACATGACAGGTATTTCCTCGATGCTGTTTGTGATGAGATCTGGGAGATGGATGATGACAAGCTTTATGTTTATAAAGGTGATTATGGAAATTATTTGGAGAAAAAAGCTTCACGATTAGAAAGCGATTCCGCCAGTATTGAAAAAGCAAGAAATACTTACCGAAAAGAATTGGAATGGATGCGTAAGCAGCCGAGGGCAAGAACAACGAAAAGTAAAAGCCGGCAGGATAATTTTTATGAAGTTGAGAAAAAAGCTAAACAACAGATCATTGATGAACAATTGCAATTAGAAATGAAGATGAGTCGACTGGGGGGAAAAATTGCTGAGCTGAAAAAAATTTATAAGAATTATGGCGATAGGATAATTTTAAAAGGATTTGATTACACATTCAAGAAAGGCGATCGTATTGGTATTGTTGGTAAAAACGGAACCGGTAAAACGACTTTCTTAAATATTCTGCAGGGTTTAGAAAAACCAGACAGCGGAAAAGTAAACATTGGCGATACTGTAATATTTGGAAATTATTCTCAACAAGGTTTGCAGGTAAAAGATGATGTAAGAGTAATAGAATATGTAAAATCGATAGCTGAAAATTTTCCGTTAGCTAAGGGCGGTTCACTAAGTGCCGCACAGTTTCTTGAATTATTTCTTTTCCCTCCAGACAAACAATATACTTATTTGTCAATGCTAAGTGGTGGTGAAAAAAAACGATTGCAATTATTAACCATTCTATTTCGCAATCCTAATTTTTTAATTCTTGATGAACCTACAAACGATCTTGATCTGCCGACATTAGGTGTGCTTGAAAATTTCCTGGCGGAATTCCAGGGATGTTTGGTGTTAGTTTCGCATGACCGGTATTTCATGGATCGTCTCGTCGATCACCTTTTTGTTTTTGAAGGTGATGGGGTCATAAAAGATTTTCCGGGAAATTATTCGCAATATCGGGAGTCGACACTCAACGCTCAACGGTCGACAGAAAGAATTTCAGAAAAGAAACAGTCGGCCATGGACAGTGGACCGTTGACTGCGGACAAAAGACGCCAACTATCATTCAAAGAAAAAAGAGAATTCGAAACACTCGAAAAAGAAATTGCCGAGCTAACCAAAGAGAAGAAACTAGTAGATCTACGTTTAAACGCTGGTGATACACCATTTGAAGAGTTACAAAAACTTTCAACCCGAATTGGAGAGGTAACCAAATTGCTTGATGAAAAAGAATTGCGCTGGTTGGAGTTAAGTGAACTTGCCCAATAAAAATTAAATTTTATAATATCTTGCAAAATCAAATAAGCAATTCTACATTTGCGAAGAAATCCCGCCCTATATAATTCCCAGAGTTTTAGTACCGCACCCTCCCATTTATTAATTTTTAAAAGTTTGCGTATGAAAAAACTCAACACTTATTTGCACAAACCTGATGTTCAGGGAGCTATTATCATCAGTGTTATTTTTCTTTCGATTGCTATTGTTACGTTGATCACCTGGGGTAAATAAGATCATCATTTATCTTATTTCAAAAATTGTCTTGCTGTTTCAGTAACAGCATCCATGGATATTTGCTTCATGCATTTAAAATGTCCGCGGGGACATTTAGTATAACCTATTTTGCTACATGGCCGGCAACGAAGCCCCCTGATCTCAAATTTGAAGTTTCGGATTTGATCTTTTCCATAATAAGGATACATTCCAAATTCAGGAACCGTATTTCCCCAAACAGAAATGATCTTTTTCTTAAAGGCAGCCGCTATATGCATAAGGCCTGTGTCATGTGTTATTATCAGCTTTGATTTGCGGACAAGATCAGCGCTTTCATTTAAATTAAATTTTCCACAGGCATTGTAAACCTTAATTGTATCTACCGCTGCAATTTGTTTTGCGTTTTCGTTGTCTTCCTTTCCGCCTAATAAAATAATGGGGTGATCAATTTTACTGCACAGTTCTTTTAATTTTTCAACCGGTAATTTTTTGGTGTTATGTGCTGCCCCGATCACCAACCCAATATACCCAAGGTGATGTGATACAGGAATATCTCCTTGCTTTACTTCATCCTTTTCGGGAATAAAATAATCAAGTCCCTCTCCATCATTTTTTACTCCAAACGATTCAACAGTTTTCATATAACGATCAACAATGTGAACATCGGGCATCATGTTCCATTTAAGATTTGTGTAGATCCATTTTTGAATATTTAATTTGTTGAAAGGAAACGATCTTATTCCAAGATCCTTTTTCAATCGTAATGTGCGCAGGTTATGATGCAGATCGATAATATAATCATAGTTCTCCTGTTTCAATTCATGTACAACCGTTTCCCAACTATGACCCAGCAAATGCACTTTATCGATGTAAGGATTATTTTCAACAATAGCCCCGAAAGATTCTTTTGTCAGAAAATGAATTTCTGAATCAGGCAATTGCTTTTTTAAACAACGAATGACAGGTGTTGTTAAAACAATATCTCCAATAGAAGAAAAGCGGATGATCAGAAATTTCATTTCTGCAAATTATAAAATCATTTATTTGTCTCGAGATAGTTCAGGTCTTTATTAAAAGTTTCCTTCGTAAATAAAGCAGCAATTATAGTAATGATCATAATAATGATGGCCGCATAGATCCCCCCATTCACATATCCAACACCTTCAATACCACGAAGCCATTGAAATAACGGTAAAATAAAAATTGCAAGCATGCCTCTTACCATATTTGGAATAGTAGTAGCAGCAGTAGCTCTTAGATTAGTTCCAAATTGTTCTGCGCCCATTGTTACAAAAATTGCCCAGAATCCTGTTCCGAATCCTAATCCTGCACATATCCAATACATATCACTTGCAGTTCCATTCCATAATGTTGTAAAAAATAAGATCATGAACAAAACCGTGATCCCATAAAAAAGAAACAATGCTTTTTTCCTGCTCCTGAGCCATTGGCTTACAAAGCCGATCAATATATCCCCGATTGAAATTGCTGCATAGGCATACATGATAGCTTTACCCGGATCTATTTTTTCTTTTATTCCAAACTTTTCACCAAACTCACTTGAAAAAGTAACAAGAACACCGATCACAAACCACGTTGGCAAACCAATTAGTATTCCGAATAAATATCTTTTAAACCTGTCAGCATTATTGAAAAGCATAAAAAAATTGCCACGCTGAACATCCATCTTTTTAACCTGGTGAAACATACCTGATTCAAAAACGGAGATACGTAACAATAATAATAATAGACCCAGGCCTCCACCAATAAAATAACATGTACGCCAATGAAAATTTTCCTTCATGATAAAAGCAACAACAGCCCCGGTAAGTCCAATACCAGCAACTAACGAAGTGGCGATGCCCCTTTTTTCTTTTGAAATAATTTCAGATACCAATGTAATTCCTGCACCTAACTCACCGGCAAGCCCCAGCCCTGCTATGAACCTTACCCACTTGTATTGGTCTACTGTCTCAACAAACCCATTAGCAATATTTGCAAGAGAATATAAAATGATAGAGCCAAACAGAACACTCAAACGGCCTTTTTTATCTGCAATGATCCCTGAAATAATTCCGCCAAGAAGTAATCCCCACATTTGCCATTTTAAAATTATTTCACCTTGAAGCTGAACATCTGTTTCAGATAACCCAAATGATAACAGGCTTGGCTTACGAATAATTCCAAATAATAAGAGATCATATATATCAACAAAATAACCCAGCGCAGCAACAATTACGGGAAGTGAAAGTAAGCCGTAGTGTTTCTTTTCCATAGTTATGAATTAGCGATCGGCTCGTTATCCTTTTTTTTTCTGCCGGTAATCATTTTTATGATCACAGGTGCAGTAGTTACTAAAACAATTCCAAGTACGATCAGTTCAAGATGATCTTTAAGATCAAACCCAAATTGCTTTAATATCCATTTTTGTAAAAAGTATCCTGAAAAGATCATACTAAATACCCACCCAATACTACCCACTATATTAAAGAAATGAAATTTCTTTCTGTCCATTTGTACAATGCCTGCTACTATTGGAGCAAATGTTCTGATGAAAGGCAGAAATCTTGCACCGATAATGGCAACACCACCATGCTTATCATAAAATTCTTTTGCCTGGTGTAAATATCTTTTCTTAAATAAAAATCTATCTCGCCATGTAAACATGGCGGGCCCAACCTTTCGACCTGTCCAATAGCCGACGGTATTTCCAAGAATACCGGCTAAAGAGATCAAACCCCATAACACAAAAAGGTCGACCCATTGATTACTGAAGCTTCCCATTCCTATCATATCCAGGAACTGGTAAGCAAGACCCGGTTTTACTTCACCAGTCTTGGTAGTTATCTCATGAGCATATATGCCAGCAACGAACAATAATGAATCACCTGGTAAAAAGAAACCGATAAATAAACCTGTTTCTGCAAATACCACAAACAGCAACACCCATAACCCTCCGTTTTCTACATACCACTGTGGTTGCAATAAATCTGTCCAATGAAATACGTCTAATAAAAAAAAATCCATTGTTATAATTTTATATTGACTGATACTTATTCCAGGATGGCATCAGCTGCCTTTTCATTAAATGCCAATGCTTTTTGATCATCAAATTCTCCCTCCCATCTTGCAATAACACAACTCGCCAGTGTATTGCCTATTACATTCACAGAAGTGCGGGCCATATCCATCAATTCATCAATGCCATATATCGCCATGATCGGCCAAAGCGGGAAGTTAAAAGTGGCCGCTGTAGCAATCAGTATCACTAGTGATGCCCTTGGCACTGCTGCTACTCCTTTGCTGGTCAGCATCAGCGTAAGACCAATCATTAATTGCTCACCAAATGATAAATTAATCCCTGCCGCCTGGGCTACAAAGACCGATGCTAATGAAAGATATAATGTTGTTCCGTCAAGATTAAAAGTATAACCTGTGGGAATAACAAATGATACGATCTTTCTTGGCACTCCAAATTTCTCCATATTCTCCAGGGCCTTTGGCAACGCAGAATCAGAACTTGTGGTAGCAAATGCAATAGAGACCGGTTCCCGGATAGCTTGTATGAATTTTTTTATAGGAATCTTTGCCACCCAAATTGCAACGGGCAGCAGTACCAATAATAAAAACGCAATTAGCGCAACATATAAAGTAATTAGCAGTAAAGCTAAATTCTTTAAAATATCAATTCCCAGGTGTCCTACTGTAACAGCAATAGCTGCTCCCACACCAAACGGGGCAAAATACATGATGATGTTAGTGAACTTGAACATCGTTTCGGCAAGACTTTCTGAAAATTCCAGCATGGGCTTCTTCTTCTTTTCATTCAGCAGCGCCAATGCAATTCCGAATATCACACTGAAAAAAACAATAGGAAGCACATTGCCTTCGTAGATTGATTTAATAATATTTTCCGGAAAAATATCAACGATATGATCTTGCCATCCTTTACCTGGTGCATCAGGTAATTTATTTATTAGCCCTTCGGGTACTTGCACGCCGGCACTATCTAATATCTTAATTACTTTGGCCTGCAATTGTTTTTCAGAAGATGGTGGCAGTTCTTTTAATAATTCCTGGGGTACCGTAATGCCTTTTCCGGCGCCAGTAATATTAATTGCCACAATACCGATAACTAACGCAATGGTAGTTACTATTTCAAAATATAATAGAGATTTCCATCCCATTCTACCTACCTGTTTCAGGTTGGAATGGCTTGCAATACCAACAACAAGCGTTGCGAAAAGTAAAGGTGCTACAATCGTTTTAACCAAACGAAGAAAGATGGTACTTAAAAATTTTAAATCCTGCGAGCCTTTGGGAAAATCAACACCGATCTCCACTCCAATCGCCATTGCCACCAATATCCAGGTTGTCAGTGATCGCTTATAAAGAGCAAATAAGACAAGACTTGCAACAACTATCCACCGTAAGGCTAAAAGCACATCATCTGAAAGATCTGCCCATTTCCACATATCAAGGAAATGAAGAATAGTTACGGCTGTAAAAAGGAAAATAGAAAGCAGACCCGCTTTGCGTTTATTCATATCAGTCGTTGAAGTAAGGTTTCAAAACTAAAGGTTTACTTCCAATCTTAGAAAATTATCCATAAAGCAGCAGGCATTCCTCAGTTAATAAATCTTTTATTTTTTTTTTAGTAGAAATCACTATTTTTCCGGCTGTTTGCAGACAAGTTTTATAAATTCTAAATTATAACCAACCAACTCATGAGTTTATTTGTCAGAAAACCGATGGCAGCTTTAATGAATGAAGCAGCCGAAACCGGAACCCATACCCTAAAAAAGACACTAGGCGCCAACGGCTTGATTGCTTTAGGTATCGGTGCTATTATCGGAGCCGGTTTATTTTCTATTACCGGTATGGCAGCGGCTAATCATGCTGGTCCGGCTATCACTATTTCATTTGTAGTTGCAGGGTTAGGTTGCCTTTTTGCGGGACTTTGTTACGCAGAGTTCGCATCCATGATTCCTGTTGCGGGAAGTGCCTATACTTACTCTTATGCTACGATGGGTGAATTCATGGCATGGATCATTGGCTGGGATTTAGTGTTGGAATATGCGGTGGGAGCAGCCACTGTTGGTATCAGTTGGAGCCGGTATCTTGTTAGATTTTTAGATGGATTTGGTGTCCAGCTTCCGGTTGAATTAACAGCCGGTCCTTGGGATGGTGGCATTATTAATTTGCCAGCCGTTTTTATTATTGTACTGATGAGTTTGCTTTTGATAAAAGGAACAAAAGAAAGTGCTTTTGTAAATAACATCATCGTAGCAGTAAAAATATCAGTGGTACTGATCTTTATTATACTCGGATGGCAATATATTAATAACGATAATTACAATCCTTACATTCCTGATAATACAGGTAACTTCGGTGACTTTGGATTTAGTGGAATAATAAGGGCAGCAGCCATTGTGTTTTTTGCTTACATCGGTTTTGATGCAGTTAGTACAGCGGCACAGGAAGCAAAAAATCCCAAACGAGATATGCCAATAGGTATTTTGGGTTCGCTGGCTATCTGTACATTATTATATATTCTCTTCGCCCATGTGATGACAGGTGTGACAAGCTATACAACATTTGCGGGTAAAGATGGTATTGCTCCTGTAGCGGTAGCTATTGATCACATGGGAACGGCTGATGCATCAGGAGTGGTAAAACCAGATTACCCCTGGTTGAACCGGGCTATCGTAGTAGCAATTCTTTTTGGTTACGCATCAGTAATATTGGTTATGCTGATGGGGCAAAGCCGTGTATTCTTCAGTATGAGTAAAGATGGTTTGATTCCAAAAATATTTTCCGCTGTTAACCCTAAAACACAAACACCGGCAAAA
>DATDCP010000165.1:0-5158 GCA_036524255.1 Chitinophagaceae bacterium | reverse complement strand
TGGCTGAATGATCCTGAAGCTGATAAAGAGGTTCCCAACGAGTTTGGTGGAAGCAATAGTGTGATCGTTATCTAAGTTTTAATTTATCTAACTTATTTTGACCCGGTAATTTTTTCAGTTAAAAAACTGGATAATTACCGGGCTAGATGTTTTATGCCTGCCTTAGAGACTGCTACTTTCCCTAAGCATGTATCCAAAATGCATGATCCTGAAATTGTGCACCCAACCACCAATCCTTTTTACCAGTACCAATTTTAAAATTTACAGATCCTGCCTGGCTTTGAAGAGGTGCAACCACTTCTCCATTCTCGTTTCGCTTTGCTTTTGTATTATCCAATTCAGGGACGACGATCGTTACATGTCCTGATCTCCCTTCGTCAATCCTTTTTGCAATTATCAAACCAATGCCGCCAAGATTCGCAGCATTTTGCAATTTGGTCAACTCACCCGTTTGCCTCCAACCAAATCTTTCTCCAAAATCTCTTAACCATCCAAAGATGTTGTTTGCTCTTATTTCTTCGATCGTTGATCCTAACAATGGCGGAACTGCCTCATTCCTCGCTAATTTTTCAATTGCTCTTTGTGTCCACCAAACCCTTGGAAGATAAACACCGGCAAGATGACAAAAGTCATGCGCATAAATATTACAAAATGTTTTTCCTTCACCGGGTTGATATCTTTTATGCGTTTGCTTTTCTACATTCAACCACTCTATAATTTTCATGATCTCTTCTCTTAAAACTGATGGATCGCTGCTGCTGCTTCTCAAAGGTTGCCCGGGTTCGTTTAACGAAAATGGACCAGCCATCCCGGCTCTTTTTATTATCACATCACTTCTTTGAGGCATGAGAACAGCAGTTATACCGCTTTGAGGTTGTTCTGCAAATGGTGTCACTACAGGAATTGATCTCTTCATTGCCTTCGTTGATACCAATTCTAAAAATTCACTTGCTGTAAAGCCTCTTAGATTGGCTCCATTAAGACTTGTTTCTACTTCCAACCATTTATCACCGGGTGAGGCAGAAATTAAACTGACCAGGTGACCATTTGGTAAAGCAGCAACACGATTTGATAATGTATTGCCAACTGGAATTTTTGGTTCGCTGCGAAGATTCAGTGTATTGCTGGTTAGTTTTACCCTGTAAATCTTTTTTGGAGGGGCAACAGGTGTTGGTTGTGGAATTGGCGCAGGTCCGGGAACCAAACCGCCTATAGTTACAGACTTCGCGATATTGATGTAATCAAAAATATTTTCCCCATAGAACCGGCCATCACTGCTTTTATGCCCTTGTTTAAATCCTTTAGCGAGATCAGCTCTGCCTTTGTTATATGCTATAGCAACAAAAACTTTTTCGGTGTCCGTTAAAATTGCCTTCGATCTCCATCCCTGTCTTTCTTTTGCATCAAATAATTCATCGATACAGTGTAAAAAAGTATTTTTTGGATCAGCCCATTTCTTTTGTAAAAAATAGTCAGGATCATTTTTGAAATGTTGCAGATCGTATTGAAAAATTCCAAATCCATGACAGAATTTATTTGGATTGTTAACAGCACTTGTATAACCATTAATAAATTTTGCCATTTGCACAAGGCAGTCTCTTGCAATATCAAACATCGCAGCCCCGTTTGGTACACTTAAAAGATCTTGCTTGCTGGTAGGAAAAGCCCTCCTTCCGCCCGATCCATCAATTGTATCGCCAACACATAAAAAAGGAATGTCTTTAAGTGGAACTCTATTGATAAGATTACTCCAGATAAACCCTGTTTCCTGGTATGCAATGGCGCATAAAAGATCTTGATCAAAAGGCGTATTTGCTGTCACATTTTGTAATTCAGCAGAAAATGTCTCTTTGAACCATTTAATGGCTTCGGCAATTCTCATAAAAATTGTATTTGGTAAATTCTATGCTTAAGGTAGAAAGGAAACAAACCTTACCCAATACCACTTTGTGGGGATTATAAGGCGAAAATTGCCTGTTACTCGCGGTTTCAGTTACCGCTTTATGATATATTTTAGACCAGCGGAATATTTCTTGTTGGATTTGTACTGTAAATAAATTATGTTGGCATCCGAAAACAAAATAAACGGTTTATGAAAAGATCAAATTTTTATGCTTTCCTGTTTTTTGCAGCAATGTTTTTTTCTTCGTGTTCCGATGATGCTGATACTAATACTGATAAAAAAGAATCGACAACAACAAATGAAAGTGTAAGTAGCACTCCAACAAATCTCAGCGTAGCAGAACAAAAAAGATCGGATGTAGCGGTACAAGGATTAAAAGGGAAAGTGGAAGTAATGTCTGAATCATTGTTGCCAGGTGAAGGATCCAAAAAAGTACTATCAAAAAACGTTTTCAAATATGATGCAAATGGCAATATGACAGAATTATCAAACTACAAGGCTGACGGAAAAGTAAATTCAACGATCAGGTACACGTATGATGCAAGTGGTAAATTAATAAAAGAAGAAACGATATTAGGCAATGGCACTGTCGATCTTGTGTCAGCTATCAAAACAGATGCAAAAGGAAATAAAATTGAACAGGTAGATGTAAGACCCATGGGCAATACCATGTTTAATTATAAGTATTATTATAAGTATGATGAAAAAGGACAACTAACAGAAAGGATCGCACATCGGGGAAACGGTACATTATTATTCAAGTACATTTTTAATTATGATAATAACGGGAATAGGATCGAATGGATACAACATGGCCAGGATAACGCTGTAGTTGGCAAAGTTATTTACAAATACAATGAAAAGAATAACGTGACAGAACAAACCGAATATAATGGAGATGGGAGTGTAAAAGCGATATATACCTACAGTTACGGGTTTGATAAAAAAAATAATTGGATCCGTCGGAAAAAAATGCAGGATGGCAAAGTGGTAGAAACCAAAGAGAGAGACGTTAAATACTACTGAAAATATTCTTAGAAGTTAATCGTTTGCCTGATCTTTCT
Source organism: Chitinophagaceae bacterium (assembly GCA_036524255.1). Taxonomy (GTDB): domain Bacteria; phylum Bacteroidota; class Bacteroidia; order Chitinophagales; family Chitinophagaceae; genus VBAS01. Next base: position 2,191 of record DATDCP010000165.1, on the reverse strand, counting down.
TGTGATCAATGCCATGCTCAGGTATTTTATATTTAAAAAATCAAAATGCCTGAGCAATAAAAATGTGATCGCCGTTTCTTTTAAAGCAATTGCATTATTAAAACAATCCAGAGCCTTATCTCTTGCACCCGCTCTTGCATAATCTATGCCCATCCACACTTGCGAAACATATTCACTCTTATCTTTTAGTTCATTATAATTCTTATCTACTTCTTTTTCCAAGGCAGAAAAATCGCCATCAGTATAGAATTTTATCAATGCTTTGTTTCTTGATCTCTCTGCAGCTGCAATCGCTTCCTCTTTATTATTCAGAAACCAGTATAGTCGGGAAAGATCTTCGTAGTAAATTTTTTGTAGTGAAGGATCAACCGCGGCTTTATCTATAAGCTTTTTTTGTAAAGCGATCGCTTCATCATATTGGTTATTGTTTACAAGGGCCCTGATCCTATTTTCAACAAGGTAATCCCACATGGGGTTTAATTCGGTGCCCTGTGCATAAATTTTCAACGCTTCTTCTTTTTCTTCTTTAGCCTCTAATAAAATGCCAAGCCATAAATACACATTGGCCTGGTTGGCATTCAGATCAATAGCACGACGATAGGTTATCTCCGCAGCATGCCAGTCAAATGTTTGATGATACCAATATCCAAGCGTGGCCTGTATTTCACCGGAAGAAGGATCAAGACCAAGTGCAGTATCAATATTTTTTTTAGCGAGCCAAAGCATTCTTACCGGATCTTCATATCCGCGGAATGAAGAAAGTAAATAGGTGGTTGCAAGCCCTGAATAAGCATCTGCAAATGTCCTGTCTTTTGTTACCGCCTGCTGAAAAAGTTCTCTTGCAACCAGAAGATCGGTCTTATTTCTTTTTTCAATCAGAAATTTTCCCCGCATATAAAAATCATATGCCTGCAAATTCACTGTCGGTACATAATCCAGTTGCTGTGATTCTTTTTTTGTAAGAGTTGTATTAAGTACCGATGCGATCGCTAATGCAACCTCACGCTGTATGGTAAAAATGTCATCAACTGGTCGGTCATATGATTCTGACCATAAATGTTCATCAGTAACAGCATTGATAAGCTGTGCGGTTATGCGAACTTGCTTTAGTGATCGCTGTACACTTCCTTCAAGAATTGTCGCAACACCAAGTTCTTTTCCAATTTCCCTTATCGTTTTTGGGGTCTTCTTATATTGTGTTACTGATGTACGGGAAATGACTTTAAACGATTTTATTTTTGAAAGCTGTGTAATGATGTCTTCTGTAAGCCCATCGCTGAAATATTCCTGTTCTTTATCACTACTCATGTTTACAAAAGGCAAAACCGCAATGCTGTTTTCATCAATTGCCACTTGTTCATCATTCGGCCCTGTATGATAAACTGTCGTACTATATTCTGTCAGCACTTCATAGATCCTGATGGGAGTCTTTACATTCTTCAAAAATTCTTCTTTAATAAATACCGAATCCATCCCTTTCTTATTGGCTATATTCCTGTAGACCATTTCAGAAACATAGATCCCGCCTGGAGGCGATAATGCCTGTATGCGGGAAGCTATATTCACTACATCACCAAAAACATTTCCATCACGTATCAGCACATCACCCATGTGAATGCCGATACGTACAGGCACTTTTGGCTCTTCATTAAAATCTGTTTGTAACAACTTAGCGAACTCCACAGCGTCCGTGGCGCTGTTGAAAAGAACAAGACAGCCATCACCGTAATACTGAATGATCTTCCCTTCCAGTTCCTCAACAATAATATCAATTACATGCCGGAAACGAGTGATCTTTTCCAATGCCGTGTTTTCATCTTCCTGCATCATAGCGGTATAATTCACTATGTCCGCAAAAAGAATTGCAGCTAATTGATGAGAGTGTTCAGGCATAGGTTGAATGTTGGGCTGCGAAGTTAATGAAAACCAATTTTGATTGAAGCCGGTAATTAAACAAACGGAATAATTTTTCCCTGCAATAAAAATAAATTATAAAAGGGAAACGCTGATCTATAAATTAATAAGATGCTAATTTTTTTGTGTGGTAGGCTGTTCTTTTTTTTCATCGTTCTTGAGCACTTTAAAATAAGTCACTTTAAAACGATCATTTACTATCTCGCCCTGCACCTCAGCTTTTCTAACAGCATTACAAAAACCATCTTTAGCATGTGCATCTCCATGGGAGTCTATG
>DATDCP010000164.1:0-2847 GCA_036524255.1 Chitinophagaceae bacterium | reverse complement strand
AATAGAACAATCTATTGTTTTTCATATTCCATTAGTTGGAGATCTTCTTCCATTACAGAATATTGGAGTAAAAACTCTTACCATCGTATTTCTATGCCTTTTCACATGGGTAAGCTATCGGAGTACAAAAACGAGTGGGATCTTAATGAACATTTTTTCAGCAGCAAAAGTTGCAGCGATCATTTTATTGGTCGGGGGATTATTTTTTTCGGGCAAAGGATCCTTTTCAAATTTTTTTCAATCATCTGAACTTATAAAACCAGCAGGATTTGCACTCGTCACTGCTTTTGTTGCTGCATGCAACGGTGCTTTACAAGCTTTTGATGGATGTAACAATATGCTTAATATAACTGGTGAGATCAAAGATCCGGGCAGAAATATTCCAAAAAGTTTGTTCATAGGATTATCCACCTGTATTGTCATTTATCTTGTTATCAATGCAGCTATGATCTACGTATTACCCGTTGATAAAATGGCCGGGTCATCGTTGGTCGCTTCAGATGCAGCAACTATTGCGTTTGGAGCTATTGCTGGTGGGTTAATTGCATTTCTCATAAGCTTTTCGGTAGCAGGTACCACTGCGTCAAATGTATTTACATCTCCGCGAATGACTTTTGCGATGGCGCGGAATGGGCAGTTTTTTAAAATGGCAGGGAATGTCCATCCAAAATTTCAAACTCCGGGTAATGCGCTATTGATTCATCTTGGTTTGATGATCCTGATGGTACTGAGCGGTTCGTTCTTTATACTGGCGGACATGTACATCTTTATAGTCTGGACATTTAACCTGATGCTAATGATCGGCTTATTTATCCTTCGTAAAAAAATGCCGGACAAGGAAAGACCTTATCGTGTTTGGGGCTACCCGTGGGTACCTATCCTGGTGATCTTATTCAATGCCTTTTATCTCATCATTACATTGGTTGATGATATTCAAAACTATATCGATGGTAAAACAAGATTAATGAATTCGGTATTCGGTATAATGGTAACCGCTGCGGGTATACCTCTTTACTATTATTTCCGCTGGAAATACAAAAGCAAAACAAACATTGATGTCTCAAATCCGATGTAGGACTTCTACGTTTTAGAAAAATAATACGTAAGTTATAGTGTCCCTAAAACATCTTTTATTTAAATTAGTCTTACGAACCTCTAATCCGGTCCTATTATCCCGTTAATCCTGCCGGGAAATACCGTATCCGCTACGGCAGGTATGTTCGCCACCAGCGAATATTCGGGCTGAACCAAAATCATCTACCAAACAGATTAAAAAAACCCCGGTCAAAGAACCGGGGTTAATTTTTATTGCGAGTCTAGTTAAAAAGTTTTTGATACCAGCTTCATTTTTTATGGCATCGCCTGTTGCGACGCAATCACTTCGTCGTCCCTTTTTCTCCAAAGGAGTCCTTCGGACATGTCAACTAATAGTATCTCCCGATTAATGGATGCTCTACTATAAGTTTTTTTATTTTCGCCGGGTCAATAATATTTTGTTTGCCATAAGCAATTTTACCTCCCGGCTCAACAATTAGTGTATATGGCAATGCTCCCTGCCATTTAGGATCTACAGCTTCGATCAGCGCATATTTATTTTTCGTATTAAATAAATAATTTTTGTTCGATGCTTGTTTTGATTGCAAAAATTTCAATGACTTCGAAAATTTTGAAGTGTCATCAAGACAAATACTGATAAATTCAAAATCACGGCCACGATACATTCGGTTGATATCAACAAATTCAGGAAACTCGATCATACAAGGCCCGCACCAGGTGGCCCAAACATTTATCAGTCGAAGTTTATCAGATTTATTTTTCAGGAGATCTTTTATTCCTGCCTCGCCGATCATTTCTAGACTCACAGGTTCTGCGGCCCAATCCTTTTTTGCTTTTTCTATCCAATCACCTTTTTCAGCCCATTTTACTGAGCAGCCAAAAACTTTTGTGGTCTTTACAGATACTTCTTTATTCTGTAATAGCTCTTCAATTGCATTACGGGTATCATAACTGGTTGGTTTTTCTGTAGGTTTTTCTACATCATCAATTCGTCCCTGGAAACGAAGTTTCCTGTCTTTGTCAAAAATAAAAACATGAGGAGTAGTAGCAGGTCCATAAGCTTTTGCCATTGCCTGTTTATCTCCATCATACAAATATGGGAAATTGAATTTCATTTGTTTTGCTCTCAATTTCATTTCAGCATATGTATCACTCATATCAGAATATCCTAACTCATCAAGCCGCACTGACTTTGGATCATTGGGAGAAACAGCAACAACGGCTACACCTTTTGTTGAATAATCTTTTGTGAGTTGTATAATGCGTTCTTCATATGCCTGGGCAGTAGGACAGTGGTTGCAAGTAAATATGATGACAAGAATTTTGTATTTGCTAAATGATGATAGCGAATAAGTTTTGCCATCAACACCTTTCAATGAAAAAGCTGGTGCTTTTGCACCGATCGCAAGTGTTGGGTGTTCTTCTGCCAAGATATTTTTCCCAAATACGAGCAGTAATAGAGCGATCATTAATATTCGCATTGGATTTATTTTATGAAAGATAAAAAAAATATCAGAGCATAATTGATTGTATTTTCGCGGGCAATTGTTTCTTATGCGCTACATGAAATGGATCGGCTTTTTTGCAGTCATTCTTTTGGTCGTTTCTTGCTTTTTACCCTGGGTGATCATCCCTTCAAAAAATATTGTGGTCAGCGGCGTGGAATCAACCGGGACAAATTTTGGTAAACCTGGCTATACTCATTTTGTAATGAGTTTCTTCTTTGTCATTTTTCATTTTATTCCAAGGCTTTGGGCCAAGAGATGTAATTTATTAGTCGTTGCATTGAAT
>DATDCP010000163.1:0-7896 GCA_036524255.1 Chitinophagaceae bacterium | reverse complement strand
CTATCTTCATTTTTCACCACTACGGATTCCTTTATTGGTGTAGTTTTTTCCGTCGTTGTGATCTTCGGAGAATTTTTTACATAGGGCAGCGGATCTACTGCACCACCAAATGATTTATAAATACCAAAATGCAAATGCGAAGGTGTGTATTTAGCATTGCCTGAGTTACCAACCGTTCCGATCACCTGTCCTTTTTTTACGAACTGTCCTGCCCGAACTTTTTGCTGATCCAAATGAGCATAATATGCACGGAGAGGATGGCGAAGTGATTGAAGCCATAGATTTTTTCCGCCAAGAGGGGTAGTGCTTTTGGATACGATCACACCATCATAAATGGCAACAACAGGTGTTCCCTTTTTGGCAAAGATGTCGATCCCTTCATGTTTTCGTTTGCCACCATCTCTTACATCTCCCCAGAAGCTCCCAATATTTGATTTTTTACCCCAAACAGGAAAGACCAACGTGCTAATTAAGGCGGGGGTCGGTGTTATATTTATGTAGGCATAGCCAACTATGCCAATGGATGTAAGAATAAATGCAAAAAGTATTTTTTTCATGGCGACTCGATTTATTCAAATCAACGATTTTATTTGTTAATTTTTTTTTATCAGTTAGCCAAAGGGTTATTAAAAGTATTCTGCCGTAGCAACATCGTTTTCACGATGCTTCACGGATCACTTTCTAGTTATTTATTTCGATGCGTGGAGGGCATTGGAAATGCAATGCGGCATCGGGTTTTGCCCAAACAAATGATAAAGTAAGAGAAAAGATTTTGGCATCGCTATTACAACTCCGCTATAAGCTTGTTTACAATTGAATGGCTCATCTCTGTCAGGTAAGTATTATATCTTCCGAGAAATTCTGATGTGGCCCCTTTCCACGACTGGAAAAAACCCACTCCCTTGTTTTTTTGAAAAGTATTAATATTTATTTTACCGGTTTTCGTCTCGACTCCGTTTCGCGACAATTTATATGAAACGACAATGTCTTTAAAATCGGGTTCTACATAGTATTTGTCCAACCGAATGATCAATAAAAATACATGGCCTTTATCAACAATAGCAAAGCTGCCGGGAACTTGTTCTATCGTTAGTTCAAGTTGTTGCCCATTCAACTTTTGTTTCAGTTTACTGGATTGCTGGTAAATACCTTTTCTTAAATAATTCACTCCAATTGCAGAATTCAATGTGCAGGTATGACGGTAATCATATTTCCAGTAGACCAGCAGGAATAAATTTTTACTTGACTTAACAGTATGTGATAACTCATTAGGATCGGAAGGAATAGATGATTTAACGATAATGGTGGTGTCTGTTCTTTTATCTGGTTTCGGTACTTTATTATTGAATTGATCTCCAACATAAGCATCCATTTTTTGCGCAATGTGACAACTGGTTAGCGAGGATAGTAAAATAAAAAGAGCAATAACATTAAAAGCAATTTGTTTTGACATGCGGTGGGTTTTGAAATTGACAAGATAATAGTTTTATCTAAAAATAAAAGAGGATAAAAAAATGATTGATCCTTGTCAAAACACCCTGCATTTATTAAGGATGTAAAGAAATATTGGAAAATGAACCGTTGAGCAAAGTGGTATCCGAAGAAAGGTTTATAAGCTTAACTGCGAAATTTCCGGATAACCTACTACTTGAATTTGAGGTGATAGTCACAGTTCCTGCTGCCCCTCCTAATTCATAGCCTGCATCATCAATGTAACGGATTTTATTTGTAGATAAGGAAACGGAATAAGAACCTTGATTCAAAGATGTAAGATAAATACTGATCTTGTAATCTCTTGGCACACTGGGAACACTTGCTGCGATGTGATTAGGTCCTTTATCTAAATCGATCTGAGAGATGTAAGCATTGGCACTTGTTGCAGAATACGAATTACCTGTATGTGTCCAGGCAAAACTCCAGTTGTCGTTATCTGAAGATTTATTACAAGACAAAATAACTATTGCGACTAGGAATGCTTCAATTCTTTTCATGAGGCTGTTTGTTAAAGTTAATAGGAACTACAACGAGTAAATCTGGATGGCAATCGGAACAGGGCAACTAATTATGACGACGTAAAAAAAACTCTCCATCTGTTATTCTTATACTGTCTGTACGATCTTCATTGTATAAATAGGAACCAGTGAAAATGCCTTTAAAATATTTATCTGTAATTTCTGTCAGCGTGATTGAAAAAGGAGAGGGTGTGTGCCCGGTTGTAAAAGCGGAATAATATTTTTCTAATCCTAAGGAGTTGCTGAGAATTGTATAGGCTGCATCTTGAACAGAATTGTCCGTTGTGGTATAGGAGCCAGTGGTTATTGCTCCTGCTTTGTGAATAGTGAATCCAATATTACTTTTTTGATCGTCGCTGTTTGATGAAAGCTGGAAATCGTAGCTGCCTGGGATAGTAACGTTCGGTTTTAAAGATGAATACGTTGGATAATTATGTTTTAACAGATTGCCGTTTAACTTAAAACTAAGATAATAGGAAGGGGTGTTTTCGGTTTTTTCTTTTTTGGAACACCCTATCCATACCAGGAATGAAAGAAGAAGTAACAAAGTATATTTATTCATAGCATGAGGTATTTGGTAGGGTAAATTTAATTTATTTTTAGAGTTTTTCAAATCGGGAAAACTCATTTATAAATGCAAATTCCCTGTCAAAATAGAATGATTGTCCTGAGTCACAGACTCAAGACAATAATTATAGATTTTTATTTATTGAACAATACTAAGAACTAAGTACCTAGTTGTAATCGTATCAACTTAAGATTTTCCGCAACAGAGTTTAAATTTTTTAGGTTTCCCACAGGGACAAGGATCATTCCTTCCAACTTTAGGGAACCTATTTTTAATATTCTCAGATCTTCTACTTTTTAGGTCTTCTTCAATCTTTTTATCGATCTGTGTCTTCAAAGTATTATCTAAAAATAAATTTGGATGCCAGCCATTGAGAAATCTATTGAGTATAAAACTTTCTACAGCTGATACCGACAATCCCAAAACCGGATTAATTAGTCCTACAGCATTTGTAATGATAAACTTGATTCCTTTTACAAGTGCTGTATCAAAGTTTGGTCTTTCTTTCAGCAATTCTCTGATAACCGCATCTTGACTGTACTCCTGACTTGCAAGCCATTTACGAAATTTGGTACCGTTTGAATTTTCTATTATCGAAATGAAGTCTTGAATAGAAATAATTTTTTTCAAGTACAACTCTGAAAGATCTGGAATGGCTTTTTTTAGATTAATATCATTAATTAATCCTATCGAATCCTTTGTATTGTCCTTGACGATGGGAGACAATTTTGAATTTAGGATAGATTTTATTGCTCCATCAACAAATAAGTTATCAGTATTAATGTGTGAAGCATATACCAGTCCTGAATTAATCCTTAAAAGTCTCAATATTTTTAAGATATCATTAATTTCTACATGATCTTTGTCTTTAGACTTGATAACAAGATGGTCTGTTAAATTCTTATTCTTTAAATCATAAGCGGTTTCATCCAAAACTTGTTTACTGATTTTGTCAGCATCTATTTTAACCAATTTTTCCTCAGCTTGGAGTAATGTTAAGTTTAATTGGTTGCTATTTGGTTTGTACTCTGGCAATCTTCTTTCAAGCCAGCTAATCGCATTATCTTGAAAAACAGTTCCCGTTTCATACTTTTTTTGTGAATTATTTTTAAGTACTGAAAATATTGCTCCTTTATCATCTAATAATTCAAAATAGTCTTGTTTCAAAAGTTCTATTGTATCAGAAAAGCCAAATGAGTCGACGATGTAAACTAAATTAACTGCTGAAATAGAGATTTTTTCATGAGCTAGTAAACAATTGAATACACTTTGTACTACTTGCTTTCTTATTTCAAAGACAGTTAAAGGAATGTCGAACCCTGTAATTATGCTGATTTTTTTTGAATTTGAGTCGACCGCACTTATTTGTTTAGTAGCTAGTGGAAAATTGTTTAGAAATATTTTATTCGTCATATGATCAAGGAGCTTTTGTAGTTCAATTTTTTGGTACTGCAATTTACCGATTAAATAGAGCTTTATAAGTTGTTTAATAGAATTTCCGCTTGTACAAGAGTGCGACGCAACAACAGCTTAATAGTAGCAATCCAGCTTAGTACATAAATATCTTCTTCAAACTTCATATCTGCCCAATTAATATCTTAGCAGCATGGATATGCAGCAAATCATAGAATGTGTTCCCAATTTCAGCGAGGGGCGGGACATGAATATCATTAAACAGATAACTGATGAGATAGAAGCGGTGGAAGGAGTGCGGTTGCTGAATGTGGATCCGGGCAAGGCTACTAACCGTACTGTGGTAACTTTTGTAGGCAGTCCGAAGCCTGTGGTCGAAGCAGCTTTCAGATCTATTAAAAAAGCAGGCGAGCTGATCGATATGAGCCGTCATAAAGGCGAGCATCCGCGTATGGGCGCCACTGATGTTAGCCCTCTAATTCCTGTTGCCAATATTACAATGGGAGAGACAGTGGAATGGGCACAGCGATTAGCGGAAAGAGTGGGAAGGGAATTGTCGCTGCCTGTTTATTTATATGAAGAAGCACAAGCTGATAAAAGCCGCAGCAATCTTTCGGTGATCCGTGCCGGTGAGTATGAAGGGTTTTTTAAAAAGATATCTGAACTAAAGCCCGATTTTGGCCCGGCAGTGTTTGATGCCAAACGCGGTGCCACCGTGATCGGTGCAAGAGATTTTTTGGTGGCGTATAATGTGAACCTGAATACAACATCGGTGCGGCGTGCAAATGCAATAGCGTTTGATGTGAGAGAAGTGGGGAGAAAGGTTAAGGATGAGAATGAGGTTGAGAGGGTAGTGCCTGGTAGTTTGAAATGTGTGAAAGCTATTGGTTGGTTCATTGAAGAATATGGTATTGCACAGATAAGTATCAATCTTACCAATATCAATATAACTCCGGTGCATATTGCTTTTGATGAAGTGTGTAAGAAAGCGGATGCGAGAGGGATAAGAGTTACCGGCTCCGAGTTAGTTGGGTTGATCCCTTTGAAAGCGATGCTGGATGCGGGTAAGTATTTTTTAAAAAAACAAAAACGTTCGGTGGGTGTATCTGAAAAAGAATTGATCCGTATTGCAGTAATATCAATGGGGCTCGATGAACTGGCTCCTTTTAAACCAGAAGAAAAAATAATTGAATATATGTTACAAGATAAAAATGATAGCCGCTTAGTGAGTATGCCACTAAATGATTTTGCTGATGAAACAGCAAGTGAAAGTCCTGCACCAGGTGGTGGTTCAATTGCTGCTTATATTGGTTCGCTGGGTGTATCACTGGCCACGATGGTTGCTAATTTATCAAGCCATAAAAAAGGTTGGGATGATCGTTGGGAAGAGTTTAGTAATTGGGCAGAGAAAGGCCAGCAATATAAGGATGAGTTGCTGCGCCTGGTTGATGCCGATACAAAAGCATTTAATGGCATCATGAATGCGATGAGTTTGCCAAAAGGAACTGATGAAGAGAAAGCAGCCCGTAAGTCAGCGATAAATGAAGCAACAAAAGTTGCTATTGAAGTTCCTTTCCAGGTAATGAAACTTTCTTATGATAGTATGGAAGTGATAAAAGCAATGGCGGAAGTTGGTAATCCTAACAGTGTTTCGGATGCAGGCGTTGGTGCGCTGTGTGCCCGCAGTGCAGTGATGGGTGCTTTTATGAATGTGCGGATAAATGCAAGCGGATATGATGATAAGAGTTTTGTTGAGGATATGCTGAGGAAAGGGAGAGAGATAGAGGAAAAGGCGAAGGCTAAGGAGTCCCAGATACTTGAAATTGTTAATAGCAAGATTGGCGTGTAGGATTCACGCAAAGACGCTAAGAGGAATACAAAAGGCGCAAAGAATGTCTTGGTCTTAGGAATGTCTTTGCGTCTTGACTAAATCTTTGCGGCTTTGCGTGAAAGAAAAATTCAATAGCTTTAAAGGACCAAATCTGAAATATGGAAAAGCAAAATGTAAAAGAAGCAATTGAGCCAGCTAAGAAGCAGAACTCAATGCTTCATTTAAAGATCTACAACAAACAGGATATTTTATCGCTGACAAGGATCAGGAGATTCGAAACCAAACTAGGTGAAAGATTACAAGTGATCCAGGACACAAGTGATATTGCAAAGTCATTAGCAACATCAACTGCAAAGTATGTGTTGTTTGGCGTGCCCGAAGATCTTGGCGCAAAAGGAAATTATGGTATCGGTGGCACAGACACTCTTTGGATACCATTTTTGCAATCCTTCTTAAATATTCAAAGCAATGATTTTTTTGATGGAGCAGAAGTATTGTTGCTTGGTCATTTTGATTTTGGTGATATACAATACCTGATCGATACTACGGCAAGAACACAGGATGAAAAGATAGAAGCTTATCGTCATGCAGTGAATGCAGTTGATGATGAAGTGGAGCAACTGGCAAAGATGATTGCAGAAACAAAAAAGATCCCGATCGTGATCGGTGGCGGACATAATAATTCTTATCCATTAATAAAAGGAACAGCAAAAGGCTGGCATAAAGCCGGTGTCATTCCATTAGCACAAATAAATTGTATCAACCTGGATGCACATGCTGATTATCGTCCTATGGAAGGAAGACATAGCGGTAATGCTTTCCGCTATGCTGAAGAGGATGGCTATCTTCAAAAATATTGTATTGTTGGTCTTCATGAGAATTACCTGCCTCAAAATGTATGGATCGATATTGTGAACAATCCATTCATTGATATGCTTACTTACGAAGATATTTTTGTGCATGAGAAAAGAAATTTCATGCAGGCAGTAGCACATGCCACTGATTTTACGGATGATGGTCTTACCGGTATCGATGTTGATATTGATTGCATCGAACATACACTCAGCAGTGCGATGACACCGGTTGGTATTTTGCCCAATCATGCACGGCAGTATATTTCATTCGCAGCAGCCCAGAGCAAACCTGCTTATCTCCATATTTGCGAAGGCGCCACCAGGCTATCAGATGGAAGAGCGGATTCAACAAGCGGTAAGCTCGTTAGTTATTTGGTGAGTGACTTTGTAAAGGGTATGATAACCCCCAACCCCTAAAGGGGAGTAAGAGAGTGTACTACTTTGAAAGAACGGTTTAGAATTGGGGTAAAATAATTTGAAGTAAACCTTCTCTCATGAAAAAGCTATTTTTTGTTTTAGCTTGTTTGGTTACTCCGCAACTAATTTTTGCTCAAACCAAAGAATTGCCAGGTTGCAAGTCTATCGTCATTGAACTGGCTGAAGTCAATAACTCATTTGACAATATAGTTGGGAAGTTTAAATCTAAAGAGGATAAGATATCACTGATCAAAACATATTTTTCGGATTTCAGTATTTGCGGAGAAAATGGAAAGATCAAGGATTATGGAAAGAATGTTGAATTCATTTTTTATTTTAATGACCTTAATTATAAAGGTGGAAAAGATGAGTTCAGGGACTTTTTTGAGAAATTGTTCAAAGAAGCAAATGGCTTTTTTAAAACAACTCATCAGTATATACTTTCAGAGTTAGAATCAAGCCGCTCTTATTATTTTTTTGAAACAGGAAAAGATATCAGCAATTCAAAAAGAATGATAAGATTGGTGCTTACTTATGAGGATCCCAATGATGAGTCCACAGCTCTTTCTGTCTCACTCATTTTTGAATATTATCCCAAACGATAAAAAGCCTGTTATTTAAAACAGGCTTTTACATTTAATTGCTTTGAGGGATTTTTAGTTTCCAACCGGGTTCAATATGATCAGGATCTTTGATCCTGTCTTTATTTGCTTCAAAGATATCTTTCCATTTCACATTGAATTTTTTTCCAATCTTGGAAAGATTGTCCCCACTCACCACTACATATTCTTTTGTGTCGCC
>DATDCP010000162.1:0-4246 GCA_036524255.1 Chitinophagaceae bacterium | reverse complement strand
CGACCGATAAAACGATACAGGCATTTTTTCCAACCGAAAAAGGATTTACAAAATAAAAAAACAAGGCAATTGCAATGCCGGTCACCAAAGAAAGATATTTGTATTGTTGCTTTGAAAGTTTTTGCAAAAGATCAATTTATCAGGGAAAATACAATCTATTTTGGTTTTCCGCTCACAAAAGGATTTCCTTTTATGTAGAATCTGTAAGGAAGGCTCGCATCTTCGCCGGCATAATCGACTCCTATCCTCGGAGAAGCCATGATTTCTTTCTTACTAAAAGTAAAACCATCTTCGGCAATAAAAAGGTCTTTACTTAATAGTGAATGCCCGCTATGTTGTTTGAAAGAAATTCCCAGTGCTTTTGAAACATTCCCCGGACCTTTTGTCAACGTGTTATCCAATTTCTCTTTGCCTGTTCTTTCTAACATTACATCGATTCCTTTTAATGGCTCAATAGCCCGTATCAAAACTGCATGTGGTGTTTCTTTCTTATTTGTAACTACATTAAATAAATGATGAATGCCATAACATAAATAAACATAAGCAAAACCGCCATCATCATACATGATCTCATTTCTATCTGTTCTTCTGCCGCCTGATGCATGTGATGCTTTATCATTTACGCCATTATATGCTTCCACTTCTACAATGCGACCAGATGTGTCGATGCCCTCCCATTTTGTCACCAATATCTTTCCAAGCAGCTCTTTAGCTATTTGTAAAACATTGTCTCGTTGATAAAAGTCAATTGATAATTTCCTCATGATACTGTTTAATCCCTATAATCGTGGTTCTCATTATATTTACCCAAATTTATGTCTTGCTGAAAGAAATCGTCATAGCATTTCAATCTTTTGGAGAAGCAAACCTGTTTATCCGCCAGCATAAAATGGTTAAATGGATAATCATTCCCGGTATTATTTATACACTCCTGTTTATTGTAGCTATGATCCTATTTGCCCGTTCTTCAAATGATGCGGTCACGTGGCTTAGCCAGCAGTTGCGTATTGAACCATGGCTTCAAAAAGAACGTAATCCGTTTCTTGCCTTTATCTTTTTAATGGCGGGCATTATGATGCGCCTTGTGCTATTTCTCTTTTATTTCGCTTTATTTAAATATCTCATTTTAATAATCGGCTCACCGGTATTTGCCTACCTGAGTGAAAAGACCGAAGCAATAATAGAAAACCGGGAATATAAATTTAACCTGAACCAATTATTGCCTGTTGCAAAACGGAGTATAAGACTTGCCCTGCGCAATGCGGGTTGGCAAACTGTTTATATGATCGGTATAATTTTTCTATCTCTTATTCCGGTTGTAGGATGGATAACCCCTCTTATTGCCATCATTGTTGAATGTTATTATTATGGATTCTCCATGCTTGATTATGGTTTGGCAAAAAATGATTTTAACCTTCAGAAATCAATTTATTATTCAGGACGGCATAAAGGTTTGTCTATCGGCAATGGCATCGTATTTTATTTAATGCATGTAGTTATAATATTTGCCCCGGCCTTTGCCATCATTGCTTCCAGTCTTAGTGTTATTAAAGTAAAAACCGATTAGTGTGGCTGCAACCGTTTATTTAATTCCCAGTTTGCTTCATGAAGAAGGAATGCGATCTATCCCTTCTTATATAACAGCCATTGTAAAACAATGCACCGTATTATTTGTGGAGAATGAAAGAACAACCCGGCGCTATCTCAAAAAACTTGACAAGGAAATTGTGATCGATAACTATGAATGGTTCACCATGAACAACGAGGAACCGAATGCTGATTCTTTTAGAAAAAAAATAAAAGAAGAAAAAACGATTGGCATTATCAGTGAAGCAGGCTGTCCCGGCATTGCCGATCCCGGTCAGCAATTAGTTGCAATAGCCCAGGAATTGAATATTGAAGTAAAAGCATTGGTTGGACCAAACTCCATCTTACTTGCATTAATGGCAAGTGGAATGAATGGACAGCAATTCAGATTTGCCGGCTATTTACCAATTAAGAACCCTGAACGAAATAATACCATAAAAGAATTGGAATCAGAATCAGCGAAGAAGAATTGCACACAGATCTTTATTGAAACACCTTATCGGAACAACCAGTTGATGGAAGCACTGCTTTTAGTCTGCCAACCATTAACAAAGGTTTGTATCGCAGTAGATCTGACAGGATCAACAGAATCTATCAAAACAAAAACCATGGCTGAATGGCGGAAAAGCAAACCTGATATTCATAAGCGACCGGCAATTTTTCTTTTACAGGCCGCTGGATAGTTATCAGGGCTCCATTGAAATGACACTATCTACAATATATTTAGTATTGCCGCGCCAGGGTATTATTCCATGATATTCCCTATAGTGAAGATCAAAACGCTTACCACTGTTAGCAGCAAGGATATCATAAACTCTTTTACTTTTTACCGAAAATTCAAATTCATAAGATTGGATCACGTTACCAGTTTTACTCCTGTAGCCTTCCTGTATTAGCTTTCCTTCATATGTCTTAAAAACATTTCCTTTCCTTACAGCATAATTCAGTCGCCCTGCTTTTACACCTTCGCCAAACACATAATAGTATCTGAAGAAGATAAATAAAGCCAGAGCAAGAATTGCGACGATAAGGATTCTCTTCATAAAACGTTTAACCCCTGATCCTCTTTTGGATTTAGTTGATCCGAGTGTAGGTGTTGACTCCATAACAGTTAATTTTTTAACCAAAAAATCGACAATTAAAACAATTATTATTATACATTTGTACTCAATTTACAATTTGTTAGAAACAAATGCGTAACATTCTGACACATACTAAACAATTTGCATTTCATGCCACTTATGCTGTCATAGCATATACAGTAGGCTTTGATGTGTTTGCATTTTCTCCCCGACCTCGACGTGTGTTCTGACAGGACGAGCCCCTCACCATGGTCCCTGTCAGTGAACTGCACCCCGCATTGATTATTGGATTGGTCATCCTTATCAAATCAATATTTCTAAGTTGGACAATCAAAATATAATTATTCGTGTAGCTACTCCTGATGACGTGCATTATGCAGAAGCCATCACCAACGAGATGGCCGAAAGTGCAAAAGCAAGAGGAACAGGTATTGCCAAGCGCAGCCCGGAGTATGTTGCCGATAAAATGAAAGAAGGAAAGGCTGTCATTGCTGTTACAACAGATGGCACATTGGTTGGTTTTTGCTATATCGAAACCTGGGGTCATGGTGAGTATGTTGCAAATAGTGGGTTGATCGTGGCACCCGAATACAGGAAGACCGGCGTTGCAAAAGCCATCAAGAAAAAGATATTTAACCTTTCGAGAGAAAAATATCCGGATTCAAAAATTTTCGGTCTTACTACCGGGCTTGCCGTCATGAAGATCAACAGTGAACTGGGTTACGAGCCTGTCACTTATTCTGAGTTGACACAGGACGAGGCCTTCTGGGCCGGCTGCAAAAGTTGCGTGAATTATGAAATACTCATGAGCAAGGATAGAAAGAATTGTATGTGTACAGCGATGCTGTATGATCCAAAAGATCATTACAAGCCGGAAGAAACAAAACAATTCTTTGAAGAAAATAAAACCGGGCTCGAACGATTGCTCCAATTCAAACGATGGAAACTATTAAAACCATTTTTGAAAAAGAATAAAGAAGAAAATGGGGACTCACAACAAAAATCGTTTCTACAATATTTTTTTAATATATAATAATGTGCCCGCCGACATTGCTACTATTTGGCTTAAGTTGCGTCGCACTCTTGTACGTTCAGTAATTCTATTCAACAAATAAGAAGATGTCAGATAAAAAAATAGTTTTAGGTTTTAGCGGTGGTCTTGATACTACCTACTGTGTAAAATATCTCACAGAAGAAAAGGGTTACGAGGTACACAGTATCATTGTCAACACCGGCGGGTTCACTGAAGATGAATTAAAAAAGATCGAAGCACATGCTTACAAGCTTGGTGTAAAAACACATACAACTATCGATGCGGTAAAAGGATACTACGATCGCATTATCAAATATCTCATTTTCGGAAATTGTTTAAAGAATAATACATACCCCCTTTCTGTTTCTGCTGAAAGACTTAGCCAGGCCTTGCATATTGCTGAGCATGTTAAAAAATTAGATGCAAAAGCTGTAGCACATGGCAGCACCGGTGCAGGCAATGACCAAGTTCGTTTTGATATGATCTTTCATATCATTATCCCCGGTGTAGAAATTATTACTCCCATCCGTGATCTTAAACTCAG
>DATDCP010000161.1:0-11639 GCA_036524255.1 Chitinophagaceae bacterium | reverse complement strand
AACGATAAAGTCAATTCCGAGTTGTTTTGCATAAGCAATTAGATCAATTGATTTTATTCCACAGTCCAGGGAAATTATAAGATTAAATCCATTTTCATTTGCAAAATCAATTCCTGCCTTACTTACTCCATAACCTTCGCGGTAACGATGCGGGATATAAAAATCAAGGTCGAAATGAATTTTTTTCAGGAAGCGATACATGCAGGCAACAGATGTAGTTCCATCTACATCGTAATCGCCAAATACCAGGATCTTTTCATTATTATTAACAGCACGAATAATTCGTTCAACTGCTTTATCCATGTCTTTCATTAACCAAGGATCATGTAGGTCGCTCAACTCAGGACGGAAATATTTTTTTGACTGTTCAAAAGTGATAACACCTCTTTGTACAAGTATATCGCAAATAACAGGAGAAATTTTAAGTGCCAGTTGAAGTGAGTCAGATTTTTGCTTATCTGCAGTTAATATTTTCCATCTCTTTTGCATCTTTAAATTTAAAGCTTAATATTTTCTATTGATAACAAAATTGATTAGATCTTCAAGTCCTTTTCTTGAATCATCATTGGGAAATTGATAAAGAATATCTTTTGCCTTACTATAGAATTCATTCATTTTGTCCGAAGCATATTGAATACCTCCCGACCTGGTAACTATATCCGCCACTTTTTTTACTTGTGCAGTATCTGTGTTTTTATTTTTTATAATGTAAATGATCTCCCGGCGGGTTTCTTTATCACAATTTTTCAAAGTATAAATAAGAGGGAGTGTCAGTTTTTTTTCTTTGATATCATTACCAGTTGGTTTACCGATCTTATCACTTGCATAATCAAATAAGTCATCTTTTATTTGAAACGCCATACCAACGTGTTCACCAAATGATCTCATCTTTTCGGTTTTCTCTTCATCATTAGAAGATGACCATGCCCCAGCAGCGCAGGCTGACGCCAGTAGTGAAGCTGTTTTGTTCCTGATGATCTCATAATATACTTCTTCAGGAATAGCAAGGGTTCTTGTTTTTTCCAATTGTAGCAACTCTCCTTCACTCATTTTTCGTACAGCATCAGAAAGTATGTGCAAAATTTTATAATCGTTATTATCGAGAGATAACAGAAGTCCTTTTGCAAGTAAATAATCACCGATCAATACGGAAGCTTTTGTTTTCCATAAAGCATAAACGGAGAAAAATCCTCTTCTTTCTGCAGAATCATCCACCACATCATCATGAACCAGTGTGGCTGTATGCAATAACTCAACAAGTGATGCAGCCCTATAAGTGCTTTCGGTGATTGATCCACAAAGCCGGGCAGACAGCAAGACAAACATCGGGCGAAGCTGTTTCCCTTTCCTTTTTACAACATATCGCATGATGCGATCTAAAAGAGGAGCTCTACTTTTTGCAGCCTCCTTAAACCTGTCTTCAAAGGTTTTAAGTTCATTTTCGATCAAAGCTGTTGGTAAATTCATTTTATTTAATGCAGGGCAATATACGTATCAAAAAAAATATTGACGCAGCTATAAGCATATTCCCCAACCAGATTTTCTGTAGAACAAATTCCACAATGATTTTCAGTTAAATAAATCACATAAAAATTTGGTTTTTAACCATCAAGTTATATTTTTGCGTGTAATTTTGGACACTCGTATTCTCTTATCAAAAACTAACTCTCAAGTTATGGCAAGCAAAAAGTACATTTTACTAGCTGGCATTATATGTCTGCTGGCATCCGGAAGTTATGCACAGATGGGCGCAAGCTATGATGTAAAAGATTCTTCCGTTATCCCTTCTAAAAGAATGCCTCAGCATTCAGAGTTCTTAAATGGAACTTATAATTTTCCAGCAAAACCACGTAACCAGTGGGAAATAGGACTAAAGGCCGGAGCATTTACTGTAGCTGGCGACATTCCTGCATTATTTCCTACTCTCGGTTTTGGGGTGCACGCGAGAAAATCATTCGGGTATGTATTTTCGATGCGGATTGAATATATGCATGGAAGTGGAAAAGGTTATAGTTGGCAAGGTGCAGGTAATTATGGAAGGAATACCGGCTTGATTCCATTGGGCCAAGTTCCTAAATATTCTACTTTTTTAATTGAACCTAGCCCGGTTACTGGTCTGCCCAGATACGTGCAAGCAGGTACAGGTCAAATATTTTTTGGAGGCAACTTACCACGGGATGTAGTATTTTATAACTATAAGACTTCGGTAAATGACCTCTCTTTTCAAGGATTAATCTCACTTAATAATATCCGTTTTCATAAGGCGAAAACAGGGTTTAATATATACTTCTTTGGTGGCATAGGCGCAACTCTTTATGAAACATGGATAAATGCCGTAAACGGTGATGATTATGCAACTGGTACTTCATATGCAGCAGGATATAATAACATAGCGCAAACCAACTCATTCGTTTATGAAAACAGAAACGATATCAAGGACCAGGTAAAAGATCTTCTGGATGATTCATTTGAAACACCTGCTGAAACTGAAGGCGGTGTAAGAAGACCCAAATTGTGGGGCACTACTGTTAAACCATCTGGCTCCGTAGGTTTTGGAATGGCTTTCAAATTGAGTGATCGGATCAATCTTGCACTTGAGGAAAGGGCAACTGTGATTAAGTCTGATCTACTTGATGGCCAGCGTTGGTCAGAACATGGAACGTATGACCCGGTACTTACTTCTGACTATGATTCTTATAACTATCTAACTTTAGGCATTAATTTTAACATTGGTGGTAAAGCTGTTGAGCCTCTTTATTGGCTTAACCCACTTGATTATGCATACAGCGAGATTCGCAATCCACGTTTGATGCGTTTGCCAAAACCAGTATTGCCTGATAGTGATTTGGATGGTGTAACTGACCAATTTGACCAGGAACAAACTCCTGAAGGTTGCCCTGTTGATACACATGGTGTAACACGTGATACGGATGGCGACGGAGTTCCTGATTGTAAGGATAAAGAGATCATCACACCCACATATTGCCAACCAGTTGACGCTGATGGTATCGGTAAATGTCCTTGCGATACAACTTGTGTCGGGAAAGCAGTACCACTGCAACAACAGTGTTCACAACTTTTAGGTGCATTACCAAGTGTAAGCTTTGCTAAGAACTCAGTTAAGTTGAGTGATGATGCGAAGAGACTTTTGGCTGTGGTTGCTGATCGTATGCGTAACTCTCCAGGTTGCAACGTAGTAGTAACCGGATATTGCGCTGGTAATAAACTTGAGCAGCAAAGAAGCTGGGATAGAGTAAATGCAATTATCAACTACCTGATCGAGAAGGAAGGTGTAAGTGGTGATCGCCTGATCTTTAAGTATGGTGAAGAAGGTGGTGACTGCGATACTGTTGATATTCGTGCAGCAAATGAAGGTGAAGAAGGACCAAATACAGTTCCTGCTCCTCATCCTAATCTTAGAAAGAATTAATAATTAGTTTTTGATAAAAAGAGACCCCTGATTTCAGGGGTCTTCTTCTTTATAGAAACCTTATGTGTTCAAAAGAAAAGCTCTTGGGGTATTGCAGCTAGTATTATAATAATCTTAACCACATTATCTAGGCATTCATTAATTTTTAGAGCAGATTTGCGAGATTAAAACTATCTTTGCCCACTTTTTATGAGAGTTTTTATTTTATTTATCATTGTAGGTTTAATCAGCAGCTGTAGCGGAATCAATAAGATTTTAAAGAACAAAGACCCTGAATACAAGCTGCGTATGGCCGAGCAATATTATGTAAAGAAGAAATACAATTTTGCCCAAACTCTTTATGAGGACATAATGCCGCATTTTAAGGGAACGGCACTTTTTGAGGACCTGTATTATAAGTACGCATATTGTGCTTATTATCAGAAGGACTATTTGAACGCTGAAAATCTATTCAAAAATTTTCTTGAGGTTTTCCCCAATAGCACCAAAGCCGAAGAGCTTGATTATATGCGGGCATTGTGTTATTATAAAATGTCGCCTAAAGTCCCATTAGATCAGACAAATACGATAAAAGCAATGGGGATGCTACAGACATTTATCAATACACACCCAGGCTCTACAAGGAATAAGGAGGCCAATGAGTTTATTCAGATTTGCCATGAGAAAATGGAAGAGAAAGAGAGGATTGGAGCAAAGCTATATTATGATTTGGGCCAGTTTAGAGCAGCAGGGGTGTCATATACTACCTTGCTTAACGATTTTCCTGATTCAGAAATGTGCGATGAATATAAATTAATGGTTATAAAATCTTACTTTAAATTTGCTGAATTGAGTGTTGATGAAAGAAAGGTGGAGCGCTTTGAGCAGGTGATAACAGAATGTAACGATTTTATTGACCGCTTTCCTGACAGCAAATTGGTAAAAGAAGTTGACCGCTATATTACGCTAACAAATAACAACATTAAAAAAATCTAAATAATGAGCAAATTAAGACGCCAGCTTAGTGTCGGCACCAGCAACATAGTTGAAACGAAGAACCTGAATGATATTAAAGAGAAAACGGGTAATTTGTATGAATCAATTTCCATAGTTGGAAAAAGGGCTAACCAAATCAATATTTCTTTGAAAGAAGAATTGCATAACAAACTGGAAGAATTCGCTAGTCATACGGATAGTCTTGAGGAAATACATGAGAATAAAGAGCAGATCGAGATCTCAAGAGCATATGAACGAATGCCAAACCCGGCTTTACTTGCAACCCAGGAGTTTATGGAAGACAAGGTTTATTTCCGCAAAGGAGAAGATGAGCTTTTTAGTTAATAAATTGACAGCTTATCACTATTTAATAAATTATTTTGGCGTCCCACTTCAGGGACGCTTTTAGTTTCTGATAGTTAGTTTTAATTTTATAATCATATGCTGAAAGGCAAAAAAATAATATTAGGAATTACGGGTAGCATAGCTGCTTATAAATCCGCATTTCTTATCCGGCTGTTAGTAAAAGCCGGTGCCGAAGTAAAAGTGATCATGACGCCGTCTTCAACTGATTTTATTTCAAAACTCACTCTTTCAACACTTTCAAAGAATAAGGTGTTGGTTGATTTGTTTGATGAAGATTCATGGGCTAACCATGTTATGCTCGGCAGATGGGCTGATGTAATGTTGATTGCCCCACTTAGTTGTAATACGCTTTCCAAAATGGCCAATGGCCAGTGTGATAATTTATTGCTTGCAGTTTATTTATCTGCCACATGTCCGGTGATTGTTGCTCCTGCTATGGATGAAGATATGTGGCATCATCAGTCTACAAAACTGAATATTCAAAAGCTTCTAGGTTTTGGGAATAAGATTATTCCGGTTGACAAAGGAGAACTTGCCAGCGGATTGGTTGGCGATGGACGAATGGCTGAACCAGAAACAATTGTAAAATTTGTTGGAGATTGTTTGAGTGTATCCAAATCCTTATCTGGAAAGAAAGTAATGGTTTCTGCTGGTCCAACATACGAGCCGATTGACCCTGTTCGTTTTATTGGTAATCATTCATCTGGTAAAATGGGATTGGCAATTGCAGAAGAATTATATGCTCGTGGCGCTGATGTAACATTGATCTTGGGGCCATCATCAATTAATTTGCCCGGGAATGGAATAAAGTCCGTTAGAGTTAATACGGCAGAAGAAATGTATGCAGCTTGCACAAAACAATTCGATAAATCAGATATTGGGGTTATGGCAGCAGCTGTTGCGGATTATGCACCGGTAAAAGTGGCCTCGACTAAGGTTAAAAAAAAGAGTGACGAACTTGTTATTGAATTAAAAAAAACAAAAGATATTTTAAAAAACCTGGGCGAAAATAAATCTTCTAAGCAAGTCTTAGTAGGATTTGCTTTGGAAACAAATAATGAACGTGAATATGCCCTCGGAAAATTGAAGAACAAAAATGCTGACATGATTGTGATGAATTCATTAAATGATGAGGGTGCCGGTTTCGGCACCGATACAAATAAAATCACCATCTTTGATAAAAGCGGCAAGGAATTTAATTATGAGCTTATGTCAAAAAAAGAGGTAGCTAAAAATATTGTTGACACCATTATCCAATTATACTATGCTTAAACAAACGATCCTCATTATTTCATCTTTTGTTATCTATTTATTTGGTCAATCCCAGGAGATCCGGGCAAGACTGACAGTCAATGTAAATAAGGATAAGATACCCACAACAATTGATAGAAAAATTTTCCAGACTCTTCAAGCCGGGCTTACAAATTTTATCAATAACAGGAAATGGACCAGCGATGCTTTCCAACCAAATGAAAAGATACAATGCAATTTCCTTCTTAGTATAAATGATGTTGTTGGTACAAATGAGTATCGTGCAACGCTTACCGTACAGGCTGCACGTCCTGCATACAACTCGACCTATCAATGCCCGCTGATAAATTATATGGATGAAACTATCGTTTTTCGTTATGTTGAATTTCAGCCAATAGAATTTAATGAGAACCGCGTTCAGGGAAATGATCCAATGGTGGCAAATTTGACAGCTGTATTCGCATACTGGGTATATATTATTCTGGGGTTTGATTATGATTCTTTTTCATTGCGAGGCGGTGATCCTTATTTTATCAAAGCACAGAACATTGTGAACAATGCGCCGGAATCAAGTGCGATTTCAGGTTGGAAAAACTATGAAAACCAGCGAAACCGTTACTGGCTCGCAGAAAATATAAATAACAACAGGTTTGCACTTTTTCATGATGCCATCTATTTATACTATAGGAATGGAATGGATCTGTTGTATGAAAATGAGGAAGAAGCCAGGAATGGTGTTTTAAATTGTCTTAATTATTTGTCAACTATTAACAAAGAGAACCCCAATTCGATGATAATGCAATTCTTTTTCCAGGGAAGAAGCAATGAATTTGTAAAGATTTTCAGCAAGGCAAAAAAAGATGTAAAAGACCGGGCCTTAAATCACTTATTGAAATTAGATGTTACGAATGCCCGCATTTATAATGACCTGAAATGAGATTTTTCCTTTTTATAATTCTTATCATTTCAAATTTTGCATGTATAAGGGATAACAAAGTTCCAAAAGATGTTATACCTCAAAATCAAATGCGTAAGATAATGTGGGATTTAATGCGTGCCGATGCTTATGTGACCGATTTTATAATGAAAGACAGTACTCGTGATAAAAAAGCAGAAAGTGCTAAACTTTATGAAGAAATATTTGACATACACTCAACTACTCGGGAAATCTTCAAAAAAAGCCTCGTATTTTACCAAAGCCGACCTGATCTCTTTAAATCAATAAGTGATTCACTTCGAGTTGATGAAAAAAAATCTCAGCAATACCCGGATGAAAAAAAGCCCCAAATTGATACTATACTCAGAAAAATGAAATTGAATAAGAAACTGATCAAATAGAAGTCATAGGTATTCTTCCTCGTATTTTTGTTTAATAAATTTTCAGTATGAATAAAATTGTAAGTGGCGCTGATGAGGCAATTCATGATATTAATAATGGAACTACTATAATGTTGGGTGGATTTGGACTCAGCGGTATTCCAGAAAATTGTATTGATGCCTTGAAACGTAAGGGTTGTACTGATCTTATTTGTATTTCCAACAATGCCGGTGTTGATGATTTTGGATTAGGATTGTTACTCAAAACGAGGCAAATAAAAAAAATGCTAAGTTCCTATGTTGGGGAAAACGAAGAATTTGAAAGACAATTACTAAGTGGGGAACTTGAAGTCGAATTGATACCACAGGGAACATTAGCAACAAGGATCCAGATGGCAGGTATGGGCATTCCGGCTTTTTTTACACCCGCTGGTTTCGGAACAGAGGTTGCGACAGGAAAAGAAGTAAGAGAATTTAGTGGTAAAATGTATTTGATGGAGAATGCACTTTATGCAGATTTTGCAATTGTAAAAGCATGGAAAGGGGATAGGTTTGGAAATCTTGTATTTAGAAAAACAACAAGAAATTTTTCAACATCAATGGCAAAGGCTGGAAGGATCACTATTGCGGAGGTTGAAGAGCTGGTTGAACCAGGAGAATTAGATCCCGATCATATACATGTAGCAGGAATTTATGTACATAGAATTTTCCAGGGAACTAATTATGAAAAAAGAATAGAAAGAAGAACTGTTCAAATTAAAAACTGATCAAACCAAATTTATGGCTATTGATAAATATGGAATTGCAAAAAGAATTGCGCAAGAGCTTAAAGACGGGATGTATGTAAATCTTGGGATTGGTATTCCAACCCTTGTTGCCAATTATATTCCAAATGGAATTAGTATTATGCTGCAAAGTGAAAATGGAATGCTCGGCATGGGTCCTTACCCGGTAGAGGAAAAGATTGATGCGGATCTTATAAATGCCGGTAAAGAGACGGTAACTATTTTACCCGGCGGCGCTTTTTTTGACAGCGCTGAAAGCTTTGGAATGATAAGAGCAGGTAAGGTGGATTTAACTGTATTAGGGGCAATGGAAGTAAGTGAAACAGGTGACATTGCTAATTGGAAAATTCCGGAGAAGATGGTGAAAGGAATGGGAGGTGCTATGGACCTAGTTGCAAGTGCACAAAATATTATAGTTGCAATGATGCACACGAATCCAAAAGGAGAATCGAAATTATTACCTGCATGTCAATTGCCACTTACAGGAGTAAAATGTGTAAAGAAAATAGTTACCGATTTAGCGGTGCTTGATATTACTTCAAATGGATTTAAATTGTTAGAAAGAGCTCCGGGGGTTAGCGTTGATGAGATTAGGGCAAAAACTGCTGGTAAATTAATTATAGAAGGTGATATCCCGGAAATGAAAATTTGATTACACAGGAGTCAATTAATCGACAAGATTATTTTTAACTGCAAAGAATACTAGTCCGGCTGTGTTGCGACTCCCAAATCTCTCCATTAATCTGTCTTTGATCGCTTCTACAGTTCTTGCGCTGATCTCCATTTTTTTGGCAATTTCCTGGGCAGTAAATTCCATACAAATGAAACGAAGCACATCTCTTTCTTTATCGTTCAACGTAATCTCGCTGTTTAGTGAAGGAACAACTTTCTGACGGGCATGCGAACGTTTTAGTAAAATGCGGTTGACAAAATTATTCAGGTAGTATCCTTTTTCGTATACATCCATTATGGCTCTTCTTATTTCCTGGGGCTCGGCATTTTTAAGCAGGTAACCGTTAGCTCCATTTTCCATCATATGATATACAAATCTTTCATCTTCGTACATGGTCAGCACTATAACTTTTATATGCGGGTATTGTTTACTTATAATCTTGGTGGCTTCCATTCCATCTTTGCCTGGCATTCGAAGATCCATCAGTATTACATCAGGCTCATTACCAGGAATCCCCTTAATTAATTCTTCGCCATTTTCAGCTTCCAGCACAAATTTTATATTCGTATATGGCCGAAGTGAGAGAACAACCCCCTTGCGGAAAATTTTATGGTCATCGGCAATGGCTACTTTAATAATTCCCATAAGTTATCAGATTGCACTAAAATTATTAATTAATTCAAAGCCACGAGCAATTTATATATTCTGAATACAGTTTTTATGAGCTGTATGGTTCATCTTTAGGGACTTCAATCGTTACTTTATAATAGGTTTGTGAAATATCTTTTTCAAAAAGAATTTCTCCCTGCAATAGCCGGATCCTGCTGCCAATATTTTTTAATCCCAGCCCGATATTGCTTTTATTCAGTTTTTCAAAATCAGACTGTACAATACCGCGGCCATCATGATGAATGCGGAGATAAAACTTATCCGAATGTACATTCTGAGTTAAATGGATAAAACTTGAATTACTATGTTTAAGAATGTTATTGATAAGTTCCTGCACGATACGGAAAACAAGTAATTCCTTTTCCGGCTTTAGCCTGTCCTTATAATCATGAAAACGCTGGCTGGCATTTACCGTGCCGCTGCCACTAATTTTTTGAAATAGATCATTGATTGCTGATTCCAATCCAAAGTTTTTAAGTGTTGGTGGCATCAGGTCATGACTGATATTTCTTATTAATTGAATAGTGTCATCAATGATCTGTCTTGCCTGGTAAATACTTTGAAGCTGGTGTACCTTATCCTGGTTTACGAGATTCTCATTTAAATAGAGCCTTGCAGTGGCTAACAATGGGCCTGCATCATCATGCAGATCTGCTGCCAGGCGTTGACGTTCTTCTTCCTGCATTTTAATAGAAGCATTCAGCATCATTTTTTGCTGATCTATTTCCAATTGCTGAAGCTTTTGCTGAAACCTTTGCACACGTCGTTGGTGCATAATAATGAATACGACAAGCCCAATAGTAAGGACCAGCATCCCGATAGTGCCTAAAAATAGAGCTGTGGTAGTAGAAGTATTGGCTTGTAGTAAAAACATAATGGTGGATTAAATCAAATTCATGTCAAGATTCGGAATTTTTTTAGAATGATTCGGTGTTTTGTTTATAGGATGCTTTTTGTACATATAAATGGAAAATGCGAATAATAAATTCTTGATGATGTCTGCAACATAAGTCATTGCCCCAAATTTATCGACCTCATTCTCATCAAGATTATTTATAAGAATATAAAAGAAGAATGAGCCCCCGAGATAGATCATTATTCCCACGGCGAGCCAAAATCCGTAATGATTATAAATAAAAACGCCTTTTGTATTTTTTGAAAACTCGTAGAAAAAATAAAATATATATATAAAAACCAAGATAGTTTCAATACCGATTGAAATACTATCAAGCCGTTCGAATTTAACCGAGGTTATGTAAAAAAATTGAAAAAGAGAGAATAAGAGAGAAACAACTATTATTAATTTTTTAAAAGTTTTACTATGAGTGTTGACCCAAAATAAGTAAGAAAAAAATGAATATTCGAGAAGTGTATAAACGCCTTGAAAATAATTATTTGGAATATTCGACTCAAAAATGTCATAAGTCTTTAGCAATGCAAAAAACAAGACTCCATATAAGGCTAGCAATACCAACAACTTATCTTTAACCCTGGCCTTAATCAGGATAAAATACAGTGGTAGAATTAGATACGAGTATGTTACAACGTTAAACAAAAAGTTTTTCTATATTTGGATTTGCTCCAAAAATAGAAAAACTTTGTCTAGAAAGAAATAGTTCAGGGCTTAATCTTCAACCCAAATGGATATTTCCACACTTGCGTTTGATGGCCAAGCTCTTTTTTCAAAATTTTTCATAACACGTAGTTTTTAGCCTTAAGATTAATTGTGTGGTAAAAATTGCCCAAAGGAAGGTGCTTTTCAAGCGACGTATATTTTAACAGGAAGGTTGAAAATGAATGAAATGCTCTACCAGAAAGGGTTTCACCTATTTTTGAATAGTATTGATACGCCATAAATACGAGTATAATTTCTAAGTAAAATTAGTATTTTTACGGAGACAAAAATAGGGATCTTACCTGAAACATTCCGATTTTTAGGGCATTTATTAACAGGTGTGGAAAACAAAAAGTGTATTTGTTACACTGGGAGGGTGGGCTCAGCAATAAAAAAGAAGTTGATTGACTGCGGAGTTCGCAATGGTCTTCAAAGGATAATGTGATTTCTTTTTTGGACGGTTTTTTCCCGATTGAGATCGGGATTAGGACATTGGATGTTTGAGGGAGCTAATCCTCGTCAATCAACTTGAATCAAATGTAGAAATGCATTCTAATG
>DATDCP010000160.1:0-5279 GCA_036524255.1 Chitinophagaceae bacterium | reverse complement strand
AACACTTTCATTTACTTATAACAAGCCTCAACCGATTTTTGCCGATAGTATTGGCAAAATCGGTTGTGCACCAGATTCAATAAAAATATTTTTTCCGAAAAAAATAAGTTGCGGCACCATCGCTTCAAATGGGACAGACTTTTCTGTATCGGGTCCTTCACCTGTTAATGTAATTGGCGCATTCGGAAATTGTATTGATGGCAAAACAGAATATATCATTGTAAAATTTTCTTCTCCTATTTCTACAAAAGGAATATACACTGTTTCTTTAAAAGCCGGAAGTGATGGCAATGTAGTAATAGACGAATGCGGACAGGAAACGCCTTTGCAAACACTTTCATTTACTACAGTTGATACTGTATCCGCAACTTTTCAATCCAACATTTTATATGGATGTTTGAAAGACACTGTTTTCTTTTCACATGATGGGGCCCATGATGTGAACTTTTGGAAATGGAGCATTAACAATTTTCCAGCAGTACTTACTCCCAACACATCTATTATTGCTTCGGCATCAAGTACGAATAATGTAAAGTTGTTTGTGAGCAATGGAGTATGTACAGATTCATCTTCTGTTGTGATCGCACTGAATAATGAAGTAAAAGCATCTTTTGAGATGGAAGACTATACTTGCCCGGAAGATAGATTGACTGTTAAAAATACAAGCACAGGTTTAATTGATACCTGGAGATGGAGCTATGGTTCGCTTGGAACTAGCTCATTAAAAGATCCGCCTCCATTCCTGTTTCCTACAATAAGCAGGGAAACCATGTATACTGTGAAACTTGAAGTGACAAATCTTGCACTTGGCTGTACAGATGTTGTTACAAAAAAAGTTACTGTATTCGATCATTGTAATATAGATGTACCAACTGCTTTTACTCCTAATAATGATCAGCTCAATGATAAATTTGGTCCACATAATGCATTGAAAGCTGATAATTATGAATTCAAAGTTTATAATCGTTGGGGACAATTAGTGTTTCGGTCAACAAATTGGAAAGAGAGGTGGGATGGAACGATAAAAGGGATTCCGCAACAACCCGGTGTATTTGTTTGGATGCTTAGCTATACAAACCGTGATACAAAGCAAGAAGTATTTAAGAAAGGAACGGTTACATTGATCCGTTAGAATTTTCTCGCAAAAACGCTATGTTTAAATTCATAAGGAGCAAATAGTTATTTCTTTCCTTGCGAAATCTTTACGCCTTTGCATGAAATAAAAAAGCTGAATAGCAAACAGAACCCTTCGCTTCGCTCTGGGCAGGCTACTGCAAACAATTATTGAATGGAATTGTTGAAGTACAAGTGAGTGACACAGCAGAAGCCAAATAGAATTACAAAAGTTTGCCACACCTTCGCTATCAACATAAAAGAATTACAAACTCCCCAACAATTTCTACTGTCAAGACAAAATCTAAAATCTGAAATCCAAAATCTAAAATTCCTTCCCTCCCCCTATCTTTGCACATGGCAACAAGAAATATTCCCTCCACAGACACCAATCCCAACAAATTTTTCGGCGAAGGACTCACATTTGATGATGTGCTTTTATTGCCCGGTTATAGCCAGGTGCTGCCGAGAGATGTAGAAATAAGATCCCGGCTTACAAAAGACATTACGCTAAACGTCCCGATGCTTTCAGCCGCAATGGATACGGTAACTGAAGCCAATCTTGCAATTGCATTGGCAAGAGAAGGCGGTCTTGGAATACTTCACAAGAACATGAGCATTGAAGAACAAGCTGCACAGGTACGTAAAGTAAAACGCAGCGAAAGCGGTTTGATCCTTGATCCGGTAACTCTTCTTGCAAATGCTACGATCGGGGATGCATTAAAGCTAATGAGAGAAAATAAGATCGGTGGCATTCCTATTGTTGATAAAGCTGGCAAACTGGTTGGCATCCTTACCAACCGTGATCTTCGTTTTGAAGATGATCCCAAAAGAAAAGTGAGTGAGGTAATGACAAAAGAAAATTTGTACACGGCACCTGAAGGAACCGATCTTAAAAAAGCAGAACAACTTTTTAAGAAAACAAAAGTTGAAAAACTACCTATCATAGATAAACAAGGCAAGTTAAGAGGTCTGTTTACTTACAGTGATATTTTGAAATTAAAAAGTCATCCTAATGCTGTGAAGGATTCTTTTGGAAGATTATTAGTTGGAGCTGGTGTTGGCATTACAAGAGATATGCTTGATCGTGTTGCTGCATTACAAAATGTAGGCGTGGATATCATTGGCCTTGACAGTGCACATGGTCATAGCAAAGGCGTCATCAATGCATTGAAAGATGTAAAAAAGAATTTTAAAAAAATGAATGTGATCGCAGGTAATGTGGGTACAGCCGCTGGTGCAAAAGCATTAGCAGAAGCTGGCGCAGATGCAGTAAAGGTTGGAATTGGTCCCGGATCTATATGTACAACACGTATTGTTGCAGGTGCCGGTGTACCACAACTAACTGCTGTGATGGAAGCATACAGTGAACTCAAACAAAAAAATATTCCATTGATCGCTGATGGTGGTATCCGCTACACAGGTGATATGGTGAAAGCTCTTGCTGCCGGAGCGGATTGTGTGATGATGGGAAGTGTTTTTGCAGGCACAGAAGAAAGTCCGGGTGAAACAATCATTTATGAAGGAAGAAAATTCAAGGAATATCGCGGGATGGGTTCACTTGGCGCGATGAGTACCGGCAGCAGCGATCGTTACTTTCAGGACGTGGAAGATGATGTAAAGAAATTTGTTCCCGAAGGAATTGAAGGTCGTGTTGCATACAAAGGCACCTTGAAAGAGATCGTTTATCAATATACTGGTGGACTTCGTGCAGGTATGGGTTATTGCGGTGCAGCCAGTATTGATGATCTAAAGAAGGCAACGTTTATTAAAATAACCAATGCAGGAATGAAAGAAAGTCATCCGCATGATGTGGAAGTAACAAGAGAAGCACCGAATTATAGCAGGAAGTAAAACCCCCTGTCCCCCTAAAGGGGTGACTTAGATAAAATTTTCCTTATTAGTTTGGAATTGCAATAGAGGTGAAATGGAAGATATTCAGCATGGCTTTGCACCGAAGTGCCGCTTCTTCTCCTTAAGGAGAAGAAGATGGATGATGAGGTTTATATAGTCGGCTGCATTACTACTATCATCGATTGTTGTGTCACTCACTTGTACTGCAACAATTCCATTCAACAATTGTTTGCAGTAGCCTGCCCAGAGCGAAGCGAAGGGTTCTTTAATTCTATTCAACAAGTCAGTAATAATTCCTTTGCGTTCTTAGCATTTCTTTGCGACTTTGCATGCAATAAAACTTATATTTTTACCAAAACAACTGTAGTGAAGAAACTTCTTTTTTACTTTTTACTTTTTACTTTTCACTTTTCATCTTTTGCCCAGGATAGCTGCGGCATTCGTATCAGTTTACTCACTTGCACACCCGGCACAGAACTTTACTCAACATTTGGTCACAGCGCATTAAGAGTGGTTGATAGCATCAACAATACTGATCTTGTTTTCAATTATGGCACATTTGATTTTTACGATCCCGAGTTTTATAACAAGTTTGTAAAAGGAAAGCTCTTGTATTTTGTTTCCATTGATTCGCTGTCTTCTTTTATAGCAGAGTACGATTATTACAAAAGAGGGATTATCGAACAGGCAATTAATATTTCCTGCGAAGAAAAACAAAGAATGGTAACCGCTCTATTTGAAAATGCAAAAGAAGAAAACAAATATTACCGCTACGATTTTAATTATGATAACTGCACCTCACGTCTGCGTGATATGCTTGAGAAAGCTGCAGGTAAACAAATTGAATCAAAAAATA
Organism: Chitinophagaceae bacterium; assembly: GCA_036524255.1. Lineage (GTDB taxonomy): Bacteria > Bacteroidota > Bacteroidia > Chitinophagales > Chitinophagaceae > VBAS01. The sequence goes on along the minus strand of DATDCP010000160.1, from coordinate 1,456 downwards.
TTTTACCTGCACCAAATACAACATTCAGGAATTTAATACATGTCTATCTGGATAGAGGCGGTCAGCAATGGAGTAAATTGGGTATTGATATGCTCCTTGGTAATCCAATGGATAAAAAAGTAACAAACCGCGAAGCGATGTTCTTGCCTGATTATTTATTGATGGCCTTTGACAGTTCTAAACTGAATGGGCAACCCGTAGTAAGTGAAAAAAAGATCTTGTTGAATTATTTTGATGAATACAAAACAAAAACGGTCGTTACACCTTTTATCGTTTTTGGAATTCTATTTTTATTGATCGCCGCCCTGAGCATTTTTATTTTTAAAAGATGGAATTTATTTCTCAAAATATTTGATTTCTTTTTCTTTGTTATTGTTGGGTTGATCGGCCTTCTGATCTTATTCATGTGGTTTGGAACAGAACATGCCATGTGTAAGAATAATTTCAACTTACTATGGGCTTTACCTACTCATCTACCGGTTGCATTTATGTTGTTCAGCAAGAAACAATGGGTCAATAATTACTTCCGCTTTATCTTTTTTTATTCGATCGCTTTATTACTGGCATGGTTCTTTCTCCCACAACAATTCAATACAGCATTACTTCCTGTAGTTGGGATCATTTTAATAAGAAGTTTTTTCTTAAGCAAAAGAAAACGGTAGTGGAAAAAACAATTTTATACCAGGACAAAAAAATATTTTACCGCAGCATTGGCAACGGTGATCCTGTAATGCTTGTACATGGTTTTGGAGAAGATGGAAATATATGGGACAAACAAGTTGAACATTTAAAAAATAACTATCATCTTATTGTTCCTGATCTTCCGGGAAGCGGCCAATCAGAAATGATAGATGATATGAGCATGGAAGGAATGGCTGAAGTATTGCACACAATTATTCATGAAGAAAATATTGACAAGTGTACAGTGATCGGGCATAGCATGGGAGGTTATATCACATTAGCTCTTGTTGAAAATTATTGGAACCATGTAAATGCTTTTGGCCTTTTTCACTCCTCCGCTTTTGCTGATACGGAAGAAAAAAAAGAAACCCGCAAAAAAGCAATTGAATTCATAAAACAAAATGGAGCTTTTGAGTTTTTAAAAACAGCAACACCCAACCTTTTTTCTCCAAACTCCAAAGAGCAAATACCAAACTCCATAAACGATCTTATAGAAAGCTTAAAAGGTTTTACATCCAAAGCACTCGTATCATACTATGAAGCAATGATGAGCCGGCCTGAGCGAACTTCTGTATTAAAAAACACAAAAAATCCCGTGCTTTTCATCGCGGGAGACCACGATAATGCAATCCCTCTAAATGATATCCTCAAGCAATGCCATCTACCTGAAAAATCTTATTTTCATGTCTTGAAAAAATCCGGCCACATGGGAATGATTGAAGAGACACAAAACACCAACCGGATATTAGAAGAATTTTTGCTGGAGAAATGAAAA